>CAMWRN010000099.1 GCA_947176675.1 uncultured Clostridia bacterium
GTATAATATCCATATAAGCAAAAATACATATTATCACTTTTGAAAGGAACGGTGCTCTTATTATGAAACTCAGATTCTACAATGCCCAGATCCTGACAATGGAAAACTCCGAAATTTTCAGCGGAGAACTCCATACCGACGGAGATACTATTGTTTATGCCGGAAAAGAAAAGCGTGAGGGCAAATTCGACCGCGAAATAAATCTCTGCGGAAACCTCATCATGCCATCTTTCAAAAACGCTCACACCCACTCGGCAATGACTTTCCTTCGCTCCTACGCTGACGATATGCCCCTGAACGACTGGCTTTTCAAGCAGGTCTTCCCAATGGAGGACAAGCTCACCCCCGACGACGTTTACGAGCTTACAAAGCTTGCCGCCCTTGAATATTTTTCGGGAGGAACGACCGCTGCGTTCGATATGTACTTCCACCCCGATCGGGTCGTGGAGGCGTCTGTCGAAACAGGTCTGCGCGTGGTGATATGCGGCGCTGTTTCGGGAGGAAACAACGTTGCCGACTACGATTCCGCTCTTTCACGTCTTGAGGATTACCATACAAGGTTCAACAACACAGATCCTCTCGTTTCCTTTAAAATGGGTTTCCACGCCGAATATACCACAGATATTTCCATTCTTAAAGGTATAGCAGAGCTTGCCCAAAAATACAAGCAGCCGCTCTATACCCACAACAGCGAGACCGCAAACGAAGTGCAGGGCTGTATCGAACGCCACGGAATGACTCCCACTGCGCTTATGGAAAGTCTCGGTATGTTCGAGTACGGCGGCGGCGGTTTCCACTGCGTTCACATGACCGATGAGGATCTGGAAATTTTCAAACGCCGCGGACTCTGGGCAGTAACAAATCCCTGCTCCAACTGCAAGCTTGCCAGCGGGATCGCTCCTCTGGATAAAATGAACGCTATGGGAATCAATCTCGCCATAGGCACCGACGGTCCTGCAAGCAACAACGCTCTGGATATGTTCCGTGAGATGTACCTTGCCTCCGTTCTCCAGAAGGTACGTGAAAACAACGCTGCGGCGATGCCTGCCGAAGCCGTACTGAAAGCGGCGGTGTCGGGCGGCGCGCTTGCAATGGGTTTGACGGACTGCGATGTCCTTGCCGAGGGCAAAAAAGCAGATATGATGGTAATTGATATGAACCGTCCCAATATGCAGCCTGTGAACAATATCGTTAAAAATCTTGTTTTTGCGGGAACAAGAGATAATGTCAAGATGACCGTAAGCGGCGGCAAAATAGTTTACGAAGACGGTAAATTCCCCACGCTTGACGCGGAGAAAATATACGCAGAAGCCAACAGGATCATTGGTGAGAAAAAGAAATAGCCAATCGTGATGGTGTAAATTTCCAAATCACTGCACAAAAAATCCTGTCGCTTTTAACACTTTGTTGTGCACCATGACGGAATATATCGTCAAAAATATTAATTTACCTTTGAAATTTGTCAACATGGCTTACTTTAAATCCCATAAATTACTTTTTCTGACATTTAAGCAGGGACCCCTAAAAGCCGATTTAGTTAAGCTGCACAAATTATTAAGGCATATTTTGGCTTGTCAGCAGATAAAATGGAATAAAATTCCTTTTAGCAGCGAATAGCTTTGCTCTTATTTGTGAAAAATGCACAAATACAGCCCATAAAAACCCCTTGACAAACAGCGGTTTGGCGATTATAATTGATAAAGTTGCTGAACGGTTACACGGATTTGAATTTTGTAACAACTTTGTAACCGCTTTTGAAAGGAGTCTTTATGAGTAATAATGCAAAGAACCGCCGCGGATTTGTTAGATTTGTTTCCGCTGCTGCAAATTGTAAAAAAGTCTTAAAGAACTTAAAAAAAATTGAGATGTTAAAAGTAAAAGCCGCCGCTGTCTCTGCCGGAGCGATAGTTGTTTCCGCAGCAGCAGTGATCTCCGCAGCCGCTTTGGGTTCGGACAAAACCGTTCTTTCAGCTGTTCCCGAGATTCCTGCCGCTTCCGCCGCAGTTGTTACTCCCATCCCGCCCAAGGAGTACAATGTCAAGATAAGCGTTGACGGCAAAAACATAGGCGTAAAATGTTCGGGAACGGTATCCGACGCTCTTTCTGCGGCGGGAGTCTCCGTTTACGATGACGACCTTATAAATATAGGCTTCAGCGAACCTCTCAACGACAGAACAAACATCGTTGTCAACCGCGTGGATATTGTGGAAGAGGTTGAGGTAAAAACCATTGAATACGCCACAAAATATCGCGAGGACGATTCCTACACCATCGGCTACACCGAGACCGTCGTAGACGGTGAAGAGGGCGAGATTGAAACCACAAAACGCCTTGTTTATGTGGACGGCGAACTTATATCCACAGCAGTTATCGGAAAGGATGTTACCGATCCTGTTGACGAAGTTATCCTTGTGGGAACAAAAGAGGAAGAACCCGAGCCGGAACCGGAGCCTGTTTACGAAGCTCCAGCTCCCGCCTACACATCGGACGTTGCGCTTGACGCAAACGGAGCTCCCCTCAGCTATTCCCAGGTGCTGACAGGTTCGTCCTGCGCCTATACCGCTTCCGCAGGATCGCTTACCTCCACGGGAAGAACCGCTGCTGTTGGTCTTGTTGCGGTAAACCCCAACATTATTCCTTACGGTACGGAGCTTTATATCACATCGGCTGACGGCTCAAAGGTGTACGGCTATGCGATCGCTGCCGACACGGGCGGAGCGGTCATGAGAGGAAGCATTATCGTAGATCTCTTCATGAACACCGAAAGCGACTGCTACGACTGGGGACGCCGCGATGTAAATGTTTATTTCCTTAACTGATAAAATGATAATTGGCACAAGCTTTGATGCTGAATAAGAGAGAACAAAAAACGGGAAACGGTTTAACGGCTGTTTTCCGTTTTTTGTGTGCATAGGACAAGCAAATTTGCCGCTCCGGTTCAAGTTAATTTATAATTATATGTAAACATTTTAAATTTTCGTTTACCCCTTGAAAATCAGACAAATTCGGTATATAATATACATATGCGTTTTTTGACGAAAGGAGGGCAGTTCAGGTGTTTTACTGCTGCGGAATCACGGACAAGGGTTCTGTCCGTGAAAATAATGAGGACGCTTTTCTCATAAACAGGATCGTTATGTCCTCGGCGGAAATGGAAAGCAATGTCTCCGCTCCGATGATAGCCGCCGTTGCGGACGGCGTTGGCGGCGAGGCTTCGGGAGAGGTCGCCTCCAGAATGGCGCTGGAGCTGCTCTCAGGTCTTAAACCGTCCGCCAAAACTGATTATGAAAAGAAAATACTGTCGGTTCACAATTCACTTAAACGATACGGTATTACTCATAATACCGAAAATATGCAGACCACCCTCTGCGCTCTCGCAGTTGACGACAAGGGAAACGCCGTTATGATAAATGCGGGAGATTCCAGAATGTACCGTTACCGCGGAGGAAATATAAAGCAGCTTTCTCGTGACCAGTCGCTGGTGCAGATGCTGTACGATCAGGGCATTATCACAGGCGAGGAAAAGCGCAACCATGCGAAAAAGAATGTGATATTCCCTGTGCTGGGAAGTCTTTCCGAAGACCCCAAGCCCCAGATAATGCCTATTGAGGGAGGATTCCTCCACGGCGATGTGATACTGATGTGCAGCGATGGTCTGTCGGACAGCCTTACAAACGGCGAATTCGAGGACATACTTGCTCAGCCGAAAAAGCTTCCCAAAAGACTTGCGGACTTAGTTGAACGCGCCATAAAAAACGGCAGCCGCGATAATATCACGGCTGTGGCTGTAACCTGTTTTTCGGACAAGTAGTAAAGATGATCAAGCGGCTATCTTAAAAACAGGTAGTAAATAAGTCCGTACAGAACAGACGCGGCTGTGCCGTAGAGGATAACAGGTCCTGCGATGGCGAAAATTTTCGCTCCTACGCCGAGAACAAAACCTTCCGCTTTAAATTCAAGAGCGGGAGAAGCCACCGCGTTCGCAAAGCCTGTTATGGGCACGAGAGTTCCCGCGCCGCCGTGCTTAGCTATCTTTTCGTACAAACCCAGTCCCGTCAGCAGGGCGCTGAGGAAAACAAGGGTAATGGACGTCCACGCGGCGGCTGTCTTATCGTCGAAGCCTGCGCGGCTGTACAGATCGGTAAGTCCCTGACCTATGCAGCAGATAATGCCGCCGATCACAAAGGCTTTAGGTATGTCTATCCAGCTTTTGGAATTGGGCGATATTTTTTTCACAAGCGTATCGTACTGCTGTTTTGAAACATTCATAAGAATTCCTCCGTTTTGCGTTTTGGTATTATTGTCCCGCAAATCGGAAAGAATATTCGGGAAAGGATATGTTTTGTTTTTATGCTTAAAAATATTTTAAAGGGCGAGGACTGCGCGTCCTGCAAAATTTGCTGTATATTTGACAAATACGATATATGGGAGACTCCCGTTCTGGAGGACAGTCTGAAGTCCCGCGTTTCGGAAAGTTTTCCCGACGTTTCCTTTGTAAAAAAGGGCAGCGGCTGGATATTCCGCATGGACGAGGCGGAGGACGAGCTGTATTACTGTCCCATGCTCGACTCCAAAACAGGCTGCCGATTGGGTGACGACAAACCTTTTGACTGCCGTATATGGCCGTACCGCGTAATGGATCTCGGCGGCAGCATGGTTATTTCTATGGCTTCGATATGCCCAACAATGTACGCTAAACCGTTGGCGGAGCTTTGCGGAGAGCTGGAGAGAAACGGTCTGGCGGAGAAAATTTTCGCCTATGCGGATTCCCACCCCGACATCGTCAAGCCTTACGAAAGCGGGTATCCCATACTTCTGGTTGAAAAAAGAGGTAAATAAAAATGCGGGACGGTTTTTGCCGTCCCGCGCTTTTTGTCAGCCGAAAATTTGTAAAATTACATCTTTTGTCTTTTCAAGCCCCTCTATCACATTATCGAAATGCCATTGGGTCAAAGCGTCGTTTTTTCTCGAATACCTTTTCAAATACCGCTCAAAATCTATGCTTTCCTGCAATGAATCCTTCCATGAGACTATCTCGGTATCGTACTGCGCTTTGAAAGCCTCCCATTCGCGCTTATAGGCGTTTTCGTCGGTGCGGGATACATCTTTTACATATGCGGCTTCACCGCTAAGAGCGGAAAAGCTCCCGAGAGGACTCATAAATTCACGACCGGGCAGATGCGTACCGAAATATACTACATTTTTTACCGCGCCTAAAGGTATTACCATTATGGTGTTCGATCCTCGGCACGCATCGTTAAAGGATATTGCGCCCTTGTCCGCAAGCTCGCGGTACAGTTCTTGGACTTTATTTTCATCATAGGTATCCACGTACTTTTCGCGAAAATACTCCGCCTCCTCATCGGTAACGGAATAGCTTGGCTCGGACACAGAAATTTTCCCCGTCATGGACTCCATCGCGCTTACGGGGTCAACATCGGAACCGCTTTGAAAAACGATCTTTTCCCTTGACCTTTCGGTATCCCACGGAATGGTAAACGCGGGAACGTCCTGCGAAATTTTTGCGGAACAGCTTCTATTGGTATTATTTGTACATGCAGTCACAGCTTGTACGTTCATAGCAATTACCTCCGTTTACTTATTGTCTTTATCCTGGTTTTTTTCAGAACCGTCTTTACGACCCTGACTGTAAGGTAAACCAGTCCTCCCAGTAAAGCGGTATTTATAATAGTGCCCAAAAGTATTGACCCTTCCAAATCGAAAAATGCATAATTGGTCACAGGCAGTCCCTCCGTAAAAACTTTAGTTATAGTAATTTTAAACCCATACGAAAGAATTGTCAACCAATGTTAAAAATTTCTCTGTTTTTCACAAAATCGGACATACTATATGTGCAATCATAACAACCAAACCGCGGACTATCACTTTTTACCGTCAAAATGATAAAAAATTTCCAAAAAGGTATTGCAAATTCGGGCAAAATAGGTTAAAATATGTATATGCGGTTATTCTCAAAGAGAATTTTCCTTTGCGGATAACCTTAAATCCAAATTTCTTTTAGGAGGAATTCTATTATGGCAGTTAAAGTTGCAATCAATGGTTTCGGACGTATCGGTCGTCTCGCATTCCGCCAGATGTTCGGCGCAGAGGGTTACGAGATCGTAGCTATCAACGATCTTACAAAGCCCTCCATGCTGGCTCAGCTTCTCAAGTACGACACCGCTCAGGGCGGCTACTGCGGAAGAATCGGCGAAAATCTCCACACAGTTTCCGCTGACGACGAGGCCGGTACTATCACAGTTGACGGCAAGACCCTCAAGATCTACGCTATGGCTAAGGCTAACGAGCTTCCTTGGGGCGAGCTCAACGTTGACGTTGTTCTGGAGTGCACAGGCTTCTACTGCTCCAAAGAGAAGTCTCAGGCTCATATCGATGCAGGCGCTAAGAAAGTCGTTATCTCCGCTCCCGCAGGCAACGACCTCAAGACTATCGTATTCTCCGTAAACGAGAACACTCTTACTAAGGACGATACAATCATCTCCGCTGCTTCCTGTACAACAAACTGCCTTGCTCCTATGGCTAAGGCTCTTAACGATTACGCTCCTATCCAGAGCGGTATCATGTCCACAATCCACGCTTACACAGGCGATCAGATGATCCTCGACGGTCCTCACAGAAAGGGCGACCTGAGAAGAGCAAGAGCAGGCGCTGCTAACATTGTTCCTAACTCCACAGGCGCTGCTAAGGCTATCGGACTTGTTATCCCCGAACTGAACGGCAAGCTTATCGGTTCCGCTCAGAGAGTTCCTGTTCCCACAGGCTCTACAACTATCCTTACTGCTGTTGTTAAGGGCGCAGACGTTACAAAGGAAGGCATCAACGCTGCTATGAAGGCTGCTGCTTCCGAGTCCTACGGCTACAACGAGGAGCAGATCGTTTCCTCCGACGTTATCGGCATGAGATACGGCTCGCTGTTTGACGCTACTCAGACAATGGTTTCTAAGATCGCTGACGACCTCTACGAGGTACAGGTTGTTTCTTGGTACGACAACGAGAACTCTTACACATCTCAGATGGTAAGAACTATCAAGTACTTTGCTGAGCTTTAATCCAAAGTTATAAAAATGTTTAAACCGCTCGTCGATTGACGAGCGGTTTTTTATGTTATGAGGCAACAATCTCAACTTTTAACTCTTTGCCCATTTCCCTGCATTTATTTATAACAAATCTTGTACCATTTGATTTACCGTCCCAAAATGCAAGTATGATATCAGCGCTTTTGATTATGGTTATATTGCGTTTTAGCGGCGCACTTCGTCCGTATTTTTCATACTCGGGCAAAAACTCTGTCAGCTTTATGCTATGTGCAATAGCATACTCCTTTGCACAGGCATCAATACCCCTTGCTCCGCCTGAAATTATCTCGGTAGTTTCGGGCGGAAGATATCTTTCTAAGTTGTCAATTGTAAGACCACGTGAACCTATTACTGCAACTTTCATTGTTTATCACTCTTTTCAATATGCCATATAACATCTTTATCAGCCATTTGCCATAAAAAATGGAAATTAGTTGCTAATGTGATTTTATAAGAACTATTCTTCCTATAATTATACTATAATACTTCCTACTTGTCAAGTAAGATAAGAAGTATAATTCTTGTATGAAACAAATAGGAGGAACTACAGTGCTTATTTTTGATTTCAGAGCGATTGGAAACAAGCTGCTGGCAATCCGCAAAAAATCCGGATTAACGCAGAGCGAAGTTGCGGAAGCGGCAAATTTATCCGACAGAACCTATGCTGACATAGAACGCGGTGCAGTCAATACAAGAATAGAAACGATACTGAAAATCTGTGATGTTCTGCAAATAACTCCCGATGTTATTTTGACTGAGGAAAATCCAAAATTTATAGCTAAACAGAGTGAACTGCTGAAACAACTTGACGAGTGTACCGAAAAACAAAAAGAAACTGCTCTTGAGTTATTGTCTGTATATTTGAAATCCATTAAATAAAAACCC
>CAMWRN010000100.1 GCA_947176675.1 uncultured Clostridia bacterium
TAGATCTACACCTAATAATTCGTCGGCAGCGTCAGATGTGTATAATATACAGGTTCTATACCGTTTACAACAGTGTATGATGGGATATTTTCCAATTCAACGGGAAGTTCTTTTGCAGTTCCCCCCACAACATTGACCATAAGTCCAGAACCATCGAACGATACCTCACGGCTTTCCGCTACAGAAAAACCGTAATCGTATATTTTTTTATGATCGTTCCAGTCGTCCGAAGCGTTCAGAGTAACACATATAAGCGTAACACCGTTCTTTTCCGCCGCCGAAACAAGACATCTTCCCGCTTCGTCAGTAAACCCTGTTTTAACGCCGATACAACCATCGTACATTGTCAGAAGCTTGTTTGTATTTACAAGCCATCTTTCATAGGGCGGATTGCCGAATTTAAGCTTTGCCCTTTTAGTTCCGCATATTTCGCGGAAATCCTCATTTTTAAGAGCCTCGCGGGTCAGCACAGCCATATCATATGCAGTTGAGTAATGGTTTTCATCGTGCAGTCCGGACGGAGTAACAAAATTTGTATTCTCCAGACCTATCTCCTTTGCCCTGCTGTTCATCATTTCCGCAAATTTTTCAGTGCTTCCAGCCAGCATTACCGCAGTCTGATTAGCTGCATCGTTTCCCGATGGAAGCAGCATACCATAGCAAAGCGTCCGCTTGGTAACAATGTCGTCCTCACACAATCCCATGGATGAACCTTCGACCATTATGGCGTTGTTATCCACCTTGAATTGTGTGTCTAGATCGCCGCTTTCAAGCAGAAGCAGTGCGGACATGATCTTTGTGGTGCTTGCCATTGGAAGCCTTTGCTTTTCGTTCTTTTCAGCAATAACCGTACCCGTTTGAGCATCGATCAGTATCGCTGCCTTTGCGGAAAGTCCCGTCAAAGAAACCGCGTCAGCTTTCGGAGCAAACGGAAGCAAGACCGCTGCCGAAAGCAAAATACCTATAATACTTTTAATTTGTTTCATACAAACCTCCAAAGGAATATTTACATAATATCTTATGGAGCTTGTATGCAAATTATTTAGTTAAAAATCAAAACCTTCGGTGTTAATTTCAACCTTTTCTATCTCGGGCTCGGAAGAAGCCGAGGGCTCCGAAATATCAGCAATATTTATAGGCGCGTCCGAATCCTTGTCTTTTTTCTTAGTAAACATTGACTGTATTTTTGTGATGAGATCGGGAACCGCGCTGACAATAGCGTTTGCGGGAGAGTTTCCCGACCCAAGCTCCAGTAGCTTAACGTCTTCGCCCGAAACCACTATAAACGCCAACGGATTGATAGTTACGCCGCCGCCGCTTCCGCCGCCAAAAATTTCCTTTTCTGTTTTGGATGGCAGATCGGAACCTCCCGCAGCGAATCCATAAGATACCTTTGAAACAGGAATTATAGTTATTCCTCCGTCAATTTTGATGGGATTGCCTATAACGGTATCTGCATCGGACAGTTCGTGTATCTTTCCTATTGCCGACGAAACCAAATCCTTTACCTTTGTATCCATTTTCATTCTCCTTTGTTATAATTGAGCGGCTGTTTCGTTAGACTTCCGCTTGTTTGACTTATCCATTATGTTTTTATAATTTTTTGCAAATCCAACAAGAATACACAAAGCCACAGAAATAAGCGTTGATGGTCTTGCCGTAATGTTTAACTCCACGTCATACACAGGCTTTTTCCTGTCGAAATCGCAAGCTATGTCCACTGATTTTACTTTAGTCTGAAAAATCGTACTTATAACAGCAATAATATTATAAACAGCCGCGCTGACCGTTCCGTAACTTACAGCAGTTTTACATGCGTCCTCCCCTGCAATAATGAAATCTATCATAAGTTTTTCAATGTAAATGCGAGCAAAAATTTTTCTTAGTCCTTTTTCTGAAAATCCCCATATTATCTTGATCTTTTCGACCAGTTCCGAAAGCCTGTCGAGTTTGTCCGAAAGCGTTTCTTTGTTCACATTTTCAGCGTGAATATCATCATCTTCGGGATTATCGTCAAATTTTTCCGCCTTACTTTCGGATTTTTTTTCAGGCTCTTCCGCATCTGATATATCGTCAATCTCAAAAGTTTTTTCTTGCCGCGTAGCAACACGTTTTGACTTTTTTACCCGCTTTTTTTTCCTGCCTTTTTTTTCTTTGATCGGATAAATCGTGAACCAAAGATATTTAATCTTAAAACTAAGTTCTCCGCCTAAGTATTTTATCTGAACACGAAGCTTTATGTTAAGAGCCAGCGCAAAAAAAATTATTACCGCGGCAATTACTATCAAAGCCGTCAACGCTGTATCACCCTTTCACATATCAGAAACCGTTTTCGCCGTCCACAGCTTCGGTCGAATCGTTCACGTTATCCTTTGTTATCAGTATTTCGTCAAAGCTTACTTGTCCGTCCGAATCGGGCAGAGCAGGCAGATCGTCCAGAGAAGAAAGCTGAAAGCACCTAAGGAACGCCGGCGTAGTCTTGTAAGCGATAGGCTTACCCGGAACGTCCAGCCGCCCCGCTTCCTCAAGAAGATTCTTCTCAACAAGAGAATTGACAACGCTTGAGCTGTCTATACCGCGGACGTGCTCAACAAAACCTTTTGTTACAGGTTGATTATACGCTATTATCGTAAGGACCTCCATTGCCGCGGGAGACAGCGGCGTATTTTTCTTTGACTCCAGCGCAGCTCTGACGTAATCGAAAAACTCCGCTTTTACAGCAAGCTGATAACTGCCGCCCAGCTTCAACACAGTAAGCGCACTTCCTGTTGATTCGTACCTATCGACCAAAAGTTGTATCAGTTTTTCAGGCATATCCGCTTCAATTCCCGCCGCCGCACAGAGCTTTTCGGCTTCAATAGGCTCTCCGTGAGCGAAAAGAATGGCTTCAACAGCGGAAATGCCCTCGTTTATTTTCATGAGTATGAAACCTCCGTTTCAAGCTGTTCGATTTGTTCTGATTGATCTTTATTATGGTTTCTGTTAAAGGTTATCTCAGTGTTATCGTCGTTAAGCATGATCCTCCCCGACTTTGTAAGCTCCAGCACCGCCAGAAACACTGCCACACGTTCCGAACGGTCTGTCAAACCTTCAAATAAACCGTTCATAAGACAACTTCCCGACTTGTAGAGCCGTCTTAAAACAAAAATTATTTTGGATGTAACTGAAACTATTTTTTTCTTTACAATTGTGTTGAAAGCTTCTGTCTTTACCTTTTCTTCAGGAGGCTTTATCTGAATTTTCATGTAAGAGTCCAAAAGTTCCTGCGGGTTGTGAATGATCGGATAGGTATTATCAAACTCTATTTTAAGCTGATCCCGCACTGCAAAAACGTTGCCAATATAGCGTTCTTTCATGATCTCCGCTGTCTTTTTACACAAAGAATACTCGATTAGTCTTCCCTGAAGTTCTTTTTTGAGCTGCTCGGCTTCCTCACGCTGCGGTAGAAGTGACACCGTCTTGATGTACACCAGTCTCGCAGCCATTTCGAGGAATTCCCCTGCAATCTCCATATTTTGCTCAGACATACGGCTGATGTAGTCCATATACTGGTCAAGCAGCTCGGTTATCGGGATATCATTGATATTAAGCTTATGTTTGGTAATCAGGTGAAGCAACAAATCCAGCGGGCCCTCAAATACTTCAAGCTTAAACGAAATCTGCTCCATTTACCTACCTCTAATCATAAGAAAATCCACCCACAGCGAAAGCTGATTCATTAGATTGAAAGCTTTCTGCTGTAAAAACAAAAGGGGTTTGTCCAAAAATCTCATCCATATAGCCAAAAAGAGAATACCGAAAACAACGTTTTCGTACTTCATTATTTTAAAGTATATCTTTTCTGGCAAAACAAGATTAAAAATTCTTGAACCGTCCAAAGGTGGCACGGGCAGCAGATTGAACACTGCCAGTCCCACATTAAGGATAGTTGAATACCAGAAGACATCAGCAAGAGCGTCTAAATATGAGTTGCCCCCGCTGTAGTAAGTCAATGTCTTGCACAAAATAATGGAAATATACGACAAAATCAAATTGGAAAGCGGTCCTGCCAAAGAAGAAACTGCCATCCCCACCTTGCGGTTTTTGAAATTATTGGGATTTATAGGCACGGGCTTTGCCCAACCGAATCCCGCAAGCAGCATAAATATTGTACCGAACATATCCAGATGGCGCATAGGATTAAGTGATATCCTGCCCTGATTTTTGGCAGTATCGTCCCCAAGCCAGTAAGCAGAAAGAGCATGAGCGCACTCATGTACGGGAAACGCCGTCAGCAGCACAATGCTATGCATAACAAGTTCAATAATTCTATCCTGCATAAATTATGTACGCTTTGTAAACAAAGCCTCTCCTTTTTTCGGCGTGAAATTTAAAATCAATGTTCAGTATAACATATTTCTATTAAAAATACAAGGATATTTCTTAACATTTCCAAAAAAACTTTATTTTTTCAAACTTTTTTTCAAAAAACACTTGCAATTCCCAAACAGTTGTGATAAAATAGTAACGTTGACTTTATACAATGATATTGAAAAGGAGGTGTAACCCCCATGGCAAAGTGCGATATTTGCGGAAAGGGTGTTGCTTTCGGTATTAAGGTTTCCCACTCACATCATCGCTCCAACAGAACTTGGAAACCCAACGTTAAGCGTGTAAAGGCTATTGTTGACGGTACTCCTAAGCATATTTACGTATGTACAAGATGTCTCCGTTCCAATAAGGTTACAAGAGCTATATAACATATCCGTAATAAAACACACAAACGGCAGTTCCAAAAGGAACCGCCGTTTTTATTTTGATGTTATTCAAATCAATCATCTACATCATATTCTATGATTTTTCCCGTAAAAGCGTTTATTGTGTATTCGTACTCCAAACCATTTGCCTTAAACTCAATTTCGTACTCCGCCGTTCCATCGTCATAGTCGAGTTTTGATTTTGTGAATATGACCTGATCTGCGGAAAATCCCGCGTGTTCCAGCGCGATAGTCTTTGCTTCTTCAAGAGTGATCTGTTCGTCTGTCTTAATCGCAGCTGCCGAAGTTTGAGACGTATCGTCTATTCTTTTGGCAGAGTTTTCAAGGATGCTTCCGTCTTTTGCACCAATCTCATAATCATATTCGGTGTTATTTGCAATAAATTCAATATCATACTCTGGAATTCCGTTATCGTAATCAAGCTTTGCTTTAGTAAATACCGCATTTGACTCGGTTACTCCCGCATGATTCAATGCAATGGTTTTTGCTTCGTCAAGAGTGATTTGTTCCGAACCTTCGCTCGATAAAGAAGCGCCCGTATCGTTATCGTTTAGGTTTTCGGAAATTGATTTGGAAGAAAAGCCCAGTATATTCCCATTTCCTGCGTCAATTTCATATTCATATTTAACATTATTCGCCGTAAATTCTATATCGTATTCGTTTCTGCTGTTATCGCGTTCAAGCTTTGTCTCAACAAAAACAACATCCTTTTCGCTTAAACCTGCATGCTGAAGTGCTATTGACTTTGCTTCTTCAAGATCAATAATCGGTATATTTTCAACAGACGAGTTAACAGTCATACCTGAATCCGTCGTCTGACTCACGGTATTTTTCTCTTTACAGCCGACCGCCGAAACTGTCAGCAAAGTACATAATACCGCACACATCATTTTCTTATTTATCATATCCATAATCTCCTTTACACGGTTTACAGTTTTCGTACATCTTGTTGATAAGCATACAAAAAGTATCTGTACAGGTCAGTAAAATTATACGTCATTACGATATTATACAATAAAAACAATTACTTAACCATATCAAGAAATTCTTGCTCGCTTAAAATCGTAACGCCAAGCTCCTGCGCTTTGGTAAGCTTGCTGCCCGCTTCCTCTCCCGCTACAACGTATGAGGTCTTTTTCGACACCGAACCAGCCGCTTTTCCGCCAAGCCTAACGATAATTTCTTTAGCCTCGTCCCTTGTCATGGTGGAAAGCGTACCGGTCAGCACAAAGGTCTTACCCTCAAAACGATTATCGCTTCCATCCTGCTTTTCGTACTCCATTTTTACTCCGAGAGCTTTCAGCTCTGAAACAACGTCCGAAAAATGCTTGTCATGGAACGCAGATACAACATTTTCCGACATGACCTCGCCAAAGCCGTCTATTAAGGCAATATCCTCCACAGAAGCGTTCATAATATCGTCAATGCTGCCAAAGCGATCGCACAAAAGCTTTGCACCGCTTTGACCGACGTTCCGTATTCCAAGTGCAAAAATTACCCTGTCAAGCGAATTTTCCTTAGAAGTCTCAATTGCCTTGATAAGGTTTTCAGCGGACTTTTTGCCAAAACGCTCCAAAACTTCAAGCTGCTCCGCTTTAAGACGGTAAAGGTCTGCAACACCAGATATCAGCTTTTCATCAAGAAGCTGTGTAACTATCGCCTCACCGAGACCGTCAATGTTCATCGCACCCTTGCTTGCAAAGTGGATAATATTCCGTTTAAGCTGTGCAGGACAATCAACATTGGGACACCGCAAAGCAGCTTCGTCATCATACTTCACCGCCCTATCTCCGCACACAGGACAATACTCGGGCAGACTGTAAGGTTGTGAATTCTCTCCGTGTGAGATCGATTTCAGCACCTCGGGAATTATATCCCCTGCCTTGCGGACGACTATCCTATCCCCTATCCTGATATCTTTTTCCGTGATAAATTCCTGATTGTGCAGCACAGCACGGCTGACGCTCGTTCCCGCTAACAGTACAGGTTCAAAAACTGCAACAGGGGTAATCGCACCTGTTCTGCCCACATTTACCTCAATGTCAAGGAGTGTAGTTTCCTTTTCTTCGGGCGGAAACTTGTACGCCACCGCCCATTTGGGTACTTTCGCAGTTGCGCCCATTCTATCACGCAGAGCGAAATCGTCAATTTTTATTACAACGCCGTCAATGTCAAAGCCATATTCACTACGCATATCACCGATATGGTTGATTCTCCCCTCAATTTCGGCATAGCTTTCGACCTGTTTGTAATCAGCAATAACCTTAAATCCGAGACTTTTCAGATAGTCCAGCGACTGCTTGTGAGATGTGATCTCAGCACCTTCGACCTGCTGAATGTTGAATACAAAAATATCAAGACCGCGTTCCGCTGCGATTTTTGGATTTTTCTGCCGCAGAGACCCCGCCGCAGCGTTTCTTGGATTTTTAAACGGAGTCTCATCGTTGTCCTCCTGCCGCTCAACAAGCTTCAAAAAGGTGTCCCGAGGCATATATACTTCTCCCCTGACCTCCAAAAATGCAGGAGCATTTTTCAGCTTCAACGGTATCGATTTTATGGTTTTCAGGTTTGCGGTAACGTCCTCACCGATAAATCCGTCCCCACGCGTAGAACCACGAACAAGTTCGCCATCCTTATATTCTAAGGACACAGAAAGACCGTCAATTTTTGGCTCTACCACATAAACAGGCTTTGCCGCCGTTTCCTCGCAGCGGTCTGTAAAGGCTTTTACCTGTTCAAAGGAAAAAACGTCCTGCAAGCTGCCCATCTGGACGCGGTGCTCCACCTTTTCAAAAAGATTGAGAGCCTCGCCGCCCACACGCTGGGTAGGCGAATTTTTATCCGCAAGCTCGGGGTACTGCTCCTCCAAACCCTTTAATTCCTGCATAAGCATATCGTATGCGTAATCGTCCACCGTGGGGTTATCCAGCACATAATAGCTGTAATTGTGTCCTTCAATCTCCTCCCGAAGTTTTTTCACTCTGTCAATAACCTTTTGCTCCATAAATTCACTTCCACTTATTCAACAATTTTCGGACTGAAAACGCCCTTGACCTTGCAACAGTACTGCAATTGATAGGTACGCTGACCGCTTTTCACCGCCTCAGCGATTGCTGCTATCTCCTTATGAA
>CAMWRN010000101.1 GCA_947176675.1 uncultured Clostridia bacterium
GGCAAGTATCATAAACATATCCGTTTTTCTTTCCTCGCCGTCGCTCGAACCTCTCATAGCGTTAAGAACCGTTTTCAGCAAAAGACTGAGTGTCTTTTTAACTGCATCATCGGACTTTTCGATCAGCTTCATAGCCTCGGAAAACATACCGCCGCCGGTCTCCTCGTCAATAATGTCCTCGATGTTCTCCGCAGGAATTTCCGTTCCCTCCGCAGCCTTAGTCAGCGCGTCTGTCTGTACGGTCTGCGAGGTTTGCGAAGCAAGTATGTCGGAAAATTTCATGCCTCCGGAGATATCTTCGGCATTGGAAAACTTCTGACCCGAATTCACAGCCGCAGCCATTGAAGCCGCCTGCAAATTGAACAAAACCGTATTCGTCACATTTTTCCCTCCTTTGCAATAAAATATATATTTAAAGTACGGGATTTCCGAAAGAGCACCCGCACCTTAAACCGAATTAATTCCTGTAGGTGCTGTTGGTTACGTATTCGGCGATAAACTGTTCCTCAGCCTTGGCGGCCTTGAAGTTGTACTCCTCAAGCTGCTTACCCTCAAGCTTTTCCAGCGAGGAGACTTCCTTCGTCGCCTCAATGACAACCGAAAGCTGCCTCTGAACCTTTGTCTCCATTGTCTGAATAGAAGCCTCCAACTCCTTTATCTGAGCGGAAAGAGACTGGTGATAACCCTTGAAAACATTAACCTGCATAATAGTCATGCCTTGGGCGGATTTAAGACAGAACTCCTTGTTGGAATTTCTCAGCTTTTCCTCCAAAGCTCTTTTTTCGTCAATATACTGCTGCTGCTGACGTCTCAGGTGAGCAAGATTATTTTTTTCCCTGTCCAACACCTGCTGCTTGTAGCCCATAAGTTTGTTCAAAGAAAATTCAAACCGTTTCAAGCTAAGTCCTCCGGATATAATATATATGTATCCGCGGCACTCTTAGACCACGTCCCGCGTTTTACGCCGTTTTAGTTTTTTACTTGATCGCATTTTTCATCATCTGAACCGTTTCTTCATATGAAAACGCCTCATCGGTAGCCTGCTGCAAAAAAGCATTGATCTTGTCTATCTTGCGCAGCGCCTCGTCCAGCGCAGGATTTGTACCCTTTTTGTACGCGCCTATCGAAACAAGGTCGAAGTTCGCATAGTAGACCGAAAGCAGATTTCTCATTTTTGAAGCAACGTCGCGCTGCTCTTTGTCGGTTATCTCCGTCATAAGACGGGACACCGATTCCAGTATTTCAATGGCGGGATAATGGTTTCTCGCCGCCACTTTTCTTGAAAGTATAATATGTCCGTCGATGATTCCACGAACCGTATCGGAAATAGGCTCATTGGTGTCGTCGCCCTCCACAAGTACCGTGTATATACCTGTGATAGAACCATTCTCGAAGTTACCTGCCCGCTCCAAAAGCTTCGGCATCGCCGTATAGATGGACGGCGTATAGCCTCTCGCGATAGGAGCTTCTCCGGTTGCAAGACCGATCTCCCTCTGCGCCATGGCGTAACGCGTAAGGGAGTCCATCATAAGCAGGACATTCTTGCCCTGATCCTTAAAGTACTCAGCAATCGCCGTAGCGGTCATGGGACATTTATTTCTCATCATGGACGGCTGATCGGAAGTGGCAACCACCAGCACCGACCGCGCCATACCCTTTTCACCCAAATCGCGCTCAATGAACTCCAGAACCTCTCTGCCTCGCTCTCCAACGAGAGCGATAACGTTGATGTCTGCCTGAACCTCTCTTGCGATCATGCCCAAAAGTGTAGATTTACCAACGCCCGAACCTGCGAAAATACCCATTCTCTGACCTCTGCCTATGGTAAGCAGACCGTCTATAGCCTTTACGCCGAACGGAATAATTTCATCAATTCTGGGTCTTGTAAGAGGGTTAACGGGTTCTCCCGCAATTGAATAGCTTTCCGTGGTTTTTATCGGAGGACCGCCGTCGATAGGCTGACCGATAGCGTTTATGATCCGACCTACCAATTCGTTTCCCACGCCTACCTGAAGCTGTCTGCCCGTATTGTCAACAATAGACCCGGGACCTATTCCCTCTATATCAGTATAGGGCATAAGCATGACCTTACCATTGTTGAAGCCGACTACCTCGCCGTAAATAAACCTATCGGAAACTTTGCCGCCCTCCCCTTTTCGGTAAATACGGCACACATCTCCGATGTTGGCTTCGGGACCCGACGCTTCAATGGTCATACCGATTATCTTTTCGATTTTGCCTTGATATCTGAACAGATCCGCCTGTTTGACGGCTTCGCGCACAGCTGCAAAATTCATATCAGTTACTCCGCGTTTTCCGCCGCAGATTTCCGCGGCTTGCTTTTTCTGCCCGTCTTAGTTGTCTTTGAAGGTTCATCATTTTCAGCCGCAGCTTTGACCTCCGCTGCCTCGGCTTCAAGATCTGCCATAAGGTTTACAGTGCTGTCCCCGGAAATTTCTGTCTCCGCTACGGCAGATTCTGAGGCTGCCGGCTCTGCATTCTCAACAGTATCTGCCGGCTGCATAGCTTCAGCAGTTTCCGCGCCTGACTCAGTCTGCCCGCCGAATTTGCCCTCGGCAATAACGTCAGCCATAATGTCCGCAAAATTCACCTGTGCCGAAGCTTCTTCCGACTCGGTTTTGGACTGCGGTTCGGATTCAGCCGCAGGTTCAGTTGCCTGTACCGTCTGCGGCTCCGGTTTTGTTGCCGGTTCAGACTGAACTTCGTGAACGGGTTCCAAAACAGGTTCGGCAATAAACTCCGGTTCAGCTTCCGCGTCGCCCTTTTCAGCAGACTCTTCAAGACTTTCGCCAAGCACCGAATCGGAAGCTATTTCAAAAGCCTCGCTGCTGTCCTCACCGCGTGTAGTTCTGAGTATTTCCTTGAGGAATTCAAGCTGAGTGGGGACTCCCGCGTCAACTATCTCGGAGCCGTTGTCAACGATGACCGTACCTGCCTCCGCGTCCTCGTCAAGCTCGATCTCCACCTCGGGAATATAAGGAATAATATCTTTTATAAGCTTTTCGTCTGTCCTAAATCTTTCTGTAATGCCGTCCTCGGCAAGGGTTATCTTAACATAGTCCGAATTACGGAAATTCTTAGCCGACTCCGCAATAAGACCGTCAATGACCTGCGGATTGATCTTCAGCTCGGTGCGGACGATCTTGTTCACCAGTTCAAAGACCGTCTGCCGCATTTCCTCTTCGGCTGAAACATAGTACGCTTCTTTCCGCGAGTTTATCTCAGACAAAAGTCTGCCTGAAGCGTCAATGTATTTCTCGTATTTTTCCAGCGATTCTTTTCTGCCGTCGGCAAAGCCCTCGTCGTAGCCTTCTTTTTTGGCTTGCTCCTTGAGCATTGCGCACTCCCTTTTGGCTTTTTCCATAATAGCCATGGTATCTGCTTTTGCCTTCGCGGAAATAGTCGCCGCTTCATTCCTGCCGTCTTCAAGGATCTTGGCGCGCTCCTGTTCCAGTGCGGCGGAACGCTCCGCAAGCATTTGTGAAAACCTCGTTTCCACCTCTTCGTTTATGCGGCGTTCCTGCTCGGCTTTTTCCTCCTCGGCGCGTCTGCGCTGCTCCTCGGCAGAAATGACCTCGCCCGTTTCCTCGTCCTCACCCGGCATATATACCGTGTTGTCAATTTTTACAGGTTCGCCCACGCTGTAGGCGGGAACATATCCATAGCCGTAGCCTTTAACGATTTTAAGCAATGATCTCGTCCTCTCCGCCCTTGCCTATTACAAGCTCGCCTTCTTCTTCCAGATGCCTGATAATGCCAACGATCCTCTGCTGAGCCTCGTCAACATCACGCATACGAACGTTATGCAGGTATTCGATCTCCTGCTGAATGGACTCCTGCATTCTTTGAGGCATATTCGCATAAAGCGTAGCAGCAACCTCTGCATTGGAACCCTTGATAGCCACAGCCAGATCCTTCGTCTCCACGTCTCTGATAAAACGCTGAATGGACATAGCGTCGAGGGAAAGGATATCCTCGAATACGAACATCTTCTTTTTGATCTCGTCCACCAAAGCCGGATCTCTTGTAGTCAACTCGTCGAAGATATACTTCTCTGTACCGCGGTCCACCTTGTTGAGGACGTCCGCCACGTAGTTGATACCGCCAACCTCGGTAAGGTCCATGGAAACGACTGCCGCAAATTTTCTTTCCAGTGTGGATTCGATAGCCTTGATGGTTTCCGGCGAAGCGGATTCCATCTTGGCGATCCTCTCTACGACCTCCACTCGCTTCTCCTTGGGAAGTTCCTGAAGAACCAGTGAAGCCTGATCCGAATTTACATATGAAAGCACCAAAGCAATTGTCTGAGGGTGCTCGTTCTGAATGATAGCAAGCAAATTCTTGTAGTCCGACTTTCTGACGAACTCGAACGCCTTTGTCTGCATGGACTTGGAAACCTTGTCCATGAGCCTCTGAGCCATTTCGGAACCGTAAGCCTTTTCCAGAACGGAACGTGCGTAGTCTATGCCGCCCTCTGTGATGACCTTCTGGGTCAGACACAACTCGTAGAACTCGTTCAGTACCTCGTCCACCACGTTAATATCCATATAAGGCAGACTGGATACCTCAAGCGTAAGTCTTTCCACCTCGTCGTCGTTAAGACGCTTATAAACGCCCGCCGCATTTTCGGCTCCTATCGAGGTGATAACCACCGCGGCCTTCTGCAAATAGGTAAGCTCTTCAACATCAGCCATCAGTTGTCACCCTCCTCTTTCATCCAGTTTTTAAGCAGCTGAGCAACGATCTCGGGACTGTACTTCGCAAAATCGCTGATCTCTCTTCTGATAACGACTTCCTTTGTCTCGATCTGATCGTCTGTAAGGCTGGGAACCTCCACAGGCTCTCCCGCCTCGCTGAATGTAAATGTGTCCACAGGCTCTTCTCCGTCCGCAGCCACAAGACCGCTGGTCTCGATGATCTGCTGCTCGAAAGCTTTTCTCTTTTTCTTTGCGTTGCCCGAAAGAATAGCCATAATAATAAGTATAACAAGAATGAGGATAAGTACGATCGCGCCCACAAGGATAAGCTGGTTAAATGTAAGACCGAACAGATATCTGACTTCCGTATCTCCGTCGGAAATGTTCGGATCGTATTTGGGAAAGTATCCGACCGTAACAACACGCTCCAGGTCGTCGGGGTTTACCGTACCAGAATTTCCCACCAGGCTTACCAGTGATTCTCTGTCGTATTCTGACAGATAATCGCGGTAAACAACTACCGAAATGGAAAGTCCGTCGATACTGTAGCCCGATTTTTCGCCCTGTTCCTTATAGGTATCAACAAGATATGTATTGGAAACGGAATTGTCGGTCCATGCACCTGCGCCGTTCGTATCACCCGTAGGGTAGGTGTCGTCCGCATTGCCCTCCAGACCAACAACGCCGCTGTCAACGGTGGTGTTTCCCGAAGCGTCCTGCGCGTCGGCGTGCTGAAGAACGCCCGCATTTGTGTTGCCCTCGGGTCTGTAGTCGGTGTTCTCGTAAACCCGCGGGTCAAAGTTAAGAACCATATTTACCGCAACAGAAACGCCGTCTTCGCCGTAAGCGGGTATCAGCAATTCAAGTATCTTGTTCTTGATGCTGTTTTCCAAGTTTGTCTTGAGAGCCAGCTTTCGGGTCTCTTCAAGAACAACGTCATATTCGTCCTGAGCGTTCTCGATCTGCGGTATTCCGAAACTGTCTACAATCATGATGTTGTCATCCGTAAGTCCCGACCAACCCAGCTTAACAATATGGGTTATGCCGACGATCTGCTTGTTTGAAAGCTTCTCGATACCGTCGAGAGTTACCACTACCGACGCCGTAGGCTGCTGCCTGAGCGAGGGTATCACCACGTTCTGAAGATCGGGTTCGGTCAGCGTAACTACCGCGCTGCTGATATTTTCCATAGACCCGATTATCGCGCCCAGTCTGTTCTGCTGATCCACAAGCTCGTAGAATCTCTGCTCACGCTCTGTGGAAAACATACCCGTCTGGTTTATAACATTCGGATAGCCTGTACTGCTTTTGGGGTATTCCTGCTGAGCGAGCTGTGTAGCTATCTTATATTCCGTCCCGCTGAGAACGGTAATAGTACCGTTTGAAAGTCTTGCTTCATAGCCCATGCCCTCAATGAGGGAGACCATTTCGGAAGCTTCCTTAGTTTCCAGTCCCTCGTAAAGAACGACGTAATCCTTTTTATTGAGGATAGCCGTTATAATAACTGCAGCAAGGATAATGCAGACTATGATCGCTATATAAGCGAATCTTCTCTTTTTATCCTGCGCCTCCCAGAACTGGGTAAAAGACTTTACAAGCTTTTCAGCCTGATCTTTCATCGCCATTGTCCGAATTTTCCTTCCTTATCGTAATACGCGCTGTGCGATATGCGCCACGCTCATGCACCCTGTGCTTCAAAAAACGCAAATATTTTGCCGGTCATTGCCCGTATGCCGGATCACATCGACATCTGAATGATCCTGTCGTAAGCGTTCACTACCGCGTCCTTGACCGCAACGAACGTATCCACCGCAACGGAAGCCTTGGTCATGTTGTTATAAATGGTATGCAGATCGTCGATCTCGCCCATTGCAAGACGGAGTGAATCCTCCTGAACCACCCTCTGAGTCTCCTGAACCTCTGAAAATATCTCCTTAAAAACGTCGGAGAACTGAGGTTTATCCGAATCCTGAACTCCTGAAACCGCATTATCATCAAAAAGCGATTCGATTGGTCTCATGGAGCTGTTGATAGGTACTATAAACATATGTAAGAACTCCTTTATTTTATGTAGCTTATCCGGCTATTTTGCTTATATTGTGTTATCTGCCGTTAAGGGTCATTGCCTTTGTCAGCATCGCCTTTACCGCATTATAGGCGGAAACGTTCGCCTCGTATGAACGCTGTGTTGCAAGCAGGTCCATCTGCTCCTTGGAATTATCCACGTTGCTCTTGTAGATGTAGCCGTCCTCATCCGCAAGGGGATTGTCGGGATCGTAAACGGGAACGAAAGGAGCGTCATCGTCAATTACATCAACGACCGTAACTCCCGCGTTCTTGAAGCGGTTCTGCCGGCCGAGATAGTAAACGCCCCTGCTGTGTTTTACGCCCGTGTTGTTCTCAGACATTTTCGTGTACTGATCCAGCACGTCGCTGAATTTTTTCTTTTCCGAAAAAACAACAAGCTGACGGCAGTAAGGATCGCCGTCGGGGGAGGTGTTGTATGTATTCTGATTTGCAATATTCTGCAAAATTATGTCCGACCTGAGTCTCTGCGCGGAAAGCGCCGAGGCGCTTATGTCAAGAGAGCTTATAAAAGCCATAGCCGTACCGTCCTTTCAAAGCATTATCTGCATTTCGCGGCCTTACGCAAATTATTTCGCGATCGCCGATCGTATCATCCGGTAATTATTGTTAAGATAATCGGTCAGTGCGCTGTACTGATACTGCGCGTCCGCCAGAGCTGACTGCTCCTTTTCCATGTCAACGTTGTTTCCGTCCAGTATCTGGTTCGTATTCGTCTCGTAGCCTGTAGTCACCGTAAGGCGGAGATGTCCGTTCTCATCGAAAGGACTTACGTCCTTGTGGAACGTACCGTCTTTTATTCCGTCATGGTAGCGGCACTTGCATTTTTCCTGAAGAATAAGACCGAACTCCACGGTTTTCGCCTTATAGTCGGGCGTATCGTTATTGGAGATATTATGCGTAATGACCCGCTGCTTGTACCAGGTGGCGTCCAATGCCTGTTCAGCCAGATTGTGAGTAACGCTGTCGAAAAGACCCATATATGTACCCATCCTTTCCCGTCGGAAAGCCGACTTAATCTGAAAATAGAAACACTTATCCATACTTATTTAATA
>CAMWRN010000102.1 GCA_947176675.1 uncultured Clostridia bacterium
TCCAAGATGTCCTTCACATCACCAGAGTTCTTATTTGCAGCAATGAGAAGCATGTCTGTGTGAGCATGATCAATGTTGATTAAGTGCACTAAATTGACAGGTCTACAAAGTGGCACCACATGCCTGTGCATCTGAGCTTCCCATAATGAATAAATGGAGCATGTGATCCCCAAGGCAGCTGCACCAGCCAGAACTTTGTGTTTGACACTTGACTGCGCTTAGGAGTCTGTTTGTCAAAAATTGTCCATTTGGAAAAAAAAAAAGAAATAATAAATTCCAGACTTTGAGAGGCTTTCCAGAGGGCAAGTAGACCAGATATGTCCAGTAACTACTCGTGGGAATCTAACTGCTCAGAGATGAATCTATTATTTATTTTATTGGTTAATATATTAAGGTACCATTTCGCACAGACCGTTTGGGAGGTATCTTACATGGATTTTCAGTTCAAAGAAAAATATGATATAAACGACCTGCTGGAAATCATGCGGATACTCCGCTCTGAGAACGGCTGCCCTTGGGACAGGGAACAGGATCACAAATCTATCCGCAAGGATTTTCTCGAGGAGACCTACGAGGTTGTTGAAGCTATCGACACCGAGGACTCCGAGCTGCTGCTCGAAGAACTGGGCGACGTGCTTTTGCAGGTAGTGTTCCACTCCCGTATTGAGGAGGAAAACGGCGGATTTGATTTCGGAGACGTTGCCGACGGTATCTGTCAGAAGCTTATTATCCGTCACCCACACGTTTTCGGGGACGTTACCGCCGAGACAAGCGGAGAAGTGCTGAAAAACTGGAACAACATCAAACAGCAGACCAAAGGTCAGGAGACCTATTCCGAAACGCTGGAAAGCGTCTGCACTGCCCTACCCGCGCTTATGAGAGCGCAGAAAGTAGGTCAAAGAGCAAAACGTGCCGGCATGGATTTCAAGGACGTTTCGCAGGTCCTTGAATGTCTCGAAAGCGAGATCGCCGAGCTGAAAGAAGCCATGTCGGAAAACAACAGCGGTCATGTCAGCGAGGAAATGGGAGACGTACTGTTCTCCTGCGTGAATCTTGCAAGACATCTTGACTGCGATGCAGAAGAGACACTCACTCGTTCAACAGATAAATTTATGAAACGGTTCAAGGATACTGAAAAACTGATCAGGTGCGACGGGATCGATATGAGATCCCTGAACATAGATGAGCTTGACGTTTATTGGCGGAAAGCTAAAACTAAGTAAAAATGGTTTCACCATTTAAAATTTATGGAGGTAGAAAAAATGACAAAAGCAGAACTTATCAATGCGATCGCTGACAAGAGCGAGCTCACCAAGAAGGACGCTGAAAAGGCTCTCAATGCTGTAGTATCCTCTATCACAGACGCTCTGGCGGACGGAGACAAAGTTCAGATCGTAGGTTTCGGTACATTTGAGGTGCGCGAAAGAAGCGCTAAAGAAGCTATCAATCCCAGAACTAAGGAAAAGATCAACGTTCCCGCTAAGAAGGCTCCCGCATTTAAGGCAGGCAAGGCTCTTAAGGACGCTGTTGATAAATAAGCTTAGATCATAAAGCGCAGGAGCAGGCAGGGAGTCCCGTCTGCTCTTTTGATTTTGAAAGGAGCTTTTTATGCGACTTGACAAGTATCTGAAAATAACTCGTCTTATCAAACGACGCACTGTTGCAAACGAAGCCTGTGATGCGGGAAAGATAATCGTCAACGGAAATGTTGCAAGAGCGTCATACGATGTTAAAGTCAGTGACATTATCGAAATAAACCTCGGTCAGAAGCCGCTAAAAGTAAAGGTGCTGAATGTGACCGAGTACGCCACAAAGGAAAATGCCGCCGATAACTATACGGTCATTGAATAAAAACAGGTGCAGAAGTTAAATTACGCGTCTCAGTTTGTCATAAGCTTGTCGTAAATGTCTATTTGTAAATTTTATATTAACTTCGTAAACCCAAAAATAAAACTCCGCAAGTTCAATCTACAAAAGAACTTGCGGAGTTTTTTCATTGGCGGAAGCGGTGGGATTCGAACCCACGAGCCCTTGCGGACTACTTGATTTCGAGTCAAGCCCGTTATGACCACTTCGATACGCTTCCGTAAAATCCAACGAAAATAATTATACCACACTTTGCCACAAAATGCAAGAGTTTTTTTAAATTTTTAGACGTTATTCTTTCAAGACGCTTTCCGAGGCTGTACTTTCCGGTTCAGGAACAGGAGCAAATTGGTTCAGCTTCGTGCTGTAAACATAACCTATTTTTCCAAGCGGCTCAGATATCTCGGCAGAGCTTACGTCCATATCCTCGCAAAAATCGTCAAAACTCTTGTAACTATCCCGCAGCTTCATGTTTACCACACTCAACAGCATATATGGGTCTTTCGGCAGAATCATTTCATTTTCCTCCCATTTAGGCATTTTTATTATGACGGTGTCTCCTCCGTTTTCGGTCTCGCAAACACTTGCGGAATACTCCGCAAAAAGCAGTGAAAGATCCTTGAATATCCCGTACTCACGGGAATCTATTTCAAGCAGATCAAAATTGGTCATTATCGTAAGCAGATATCTCTTTTTGCCGTACACGATCGCCATATCATGAAAAAAGCCATCGTACCAACCGTATTTGCGAATCACTTCCGAGCCGTCTCCTCCATATATCATGGCGTTGCGGCTGTTTGTCATATGAGTGTACAAATTTTCAGAATAAGGATTTTTTTCTTCGATAAAATCATATATAACCCGCGAAAAAGTTAAAGCGGATTCACAGCATATCTGCGGACCGCCCTTTGCCTTTGCGTCCTCCGCATGGACTCCACCCAAAGATGCGGCAAACTGCTCATATCCATCTTCGGGGAACAGCTCTTTAAGCATTGCAAACGCCGAATTATCGCTCTCCTCAAGACAGTAGCCTATAAGTTCTTCAACGGTAAATTCGGTTTCGTACTCCATATTTTTCAACACACCCGTACCCTCGCGCCTATATTTCTCCGTATATGTGAGCTTTTGCTCCAGATCAGCCTTTCCCGCAAGAGCAAGACGGTATATGTACAGCATATACGGCGCTTTTATGACCGACGCGGAATAATAGTGCGTGTCGGGATTGAGCATTATTCTGAAGCCTGTTTCAAGGTCGCAGTAAGCTAAAGAAATGTCATAATAATTAAAATGAACAAAACCGCCCACAATATCGTACAAACGGTCGTAAAATTCGGGAGGCATATCATATGTCCCCATAGTCGGATCTGTCACCTCTATCTCCTTTTCTGCCGTCTCTTCAGTAACACGCGAAGCCGAAACCGTTTCCCCGCTATGTTCAGAAAAATGTTCATCAACGCTCGGTTCGGCAGACGTATTTGTACTCTCTGCCGAAGTCCGCGTTTCGTCAGGCAGTCCCCTGCTTTCACAGCCGCTTAAAAGAGCCGCCGTCAACAGAAATGAACATAAATATTTCCTTTTCATACCCTGCGGCATTTGTCCGGCACTCCCTCTCCGACACATTTAACAAACAGTTCGCGACGTTTTCCGCTTAAGTTTTATGCGCAACGCATAAAACTATTTTTATATTATATCACATTGATGACAAAATGTCCATACTTTAACACATTTTCAGCATACTATTAGCGAGATATCCGCAGCTTCACCGCTTGAAGATTTATTAAACAGTGAATTCTGCGCTAAATCAAAATTTACAGCAGAAAATTGATTTTCGTATGCAGATTTATATTATTGTTGACAATGCCGCAAATTTGTGATAATATTTAATTGTATCTCTTATATAATGCTTCATGGCGTTACAAAAGGTACGGATAAATGTTAAGACAACTGCGGCGGATATCCTGCCGCCGCTGCTGAAATACGGAAACGAATATCCGAAAGGAAGTTTGAAGTAAATGGATAAGGATTGTTTTAAGCGTATCGCTGTTGCTGCCGCGTTATTATCGGCGGCTTATTTTTCGGGCTGCCAAAAGGTTGATGAGCCTGCCGTAACAGAAACTTTACCTCCACCGACAGCTATGACCACTTCCGAAGCTGTTCCAGCTATGGCAACGATTACGGAAACTGAGACAGAATCCGAGACAACGACAGAAACCGAAACTGAACCCGCTCCCAGAGTTATCGTCCCGAAGCTTGAATGGAACAGTCTCGACTGGAACAAGGAATTTATGGAGAACACCATTTTCGTGGGCGACTCGGTTTGCAGGGCGCTTTATGTGTACAACGACCTGCTTACCACAAAACAGGTAGCGGCTACGGGCGGCGGCGCGGCGCGAAACATATACGACTACACATTCAAAATGGAGGACAATGAGTTCACTCTGCGCCAAGCGGCGGAATACTACAAACCCAAGGTATTTTTTCTTTGGATGGGAATAAATGACATAAATATGACCGAAAAGGATGTTTACGCAAACAACCTGAAAGCCATTGCCGAGGATATGCTGTCCATATCCCCAGAAAGCAAGGTCGTGATACTCAGCATGAGTCCAACGGCGGATTATCACGAGTGGAACGCAAACGAGCGTATCCGCGAGTACAACGCTGCGGCAAAGGAAATGTGCGAAGCGATCGAGGGAGAGGAAATTTACTATCTTGACATTCAGGATATTCTTTCCGACGAGGACGGCTACCTGCTTCCAGAGTGCGACAGCGGAGACGGTATGCATCTGTCGCAAATGGCGTACACACGTCTTTTGAGTTACATAACGGTCGCTATGGACGAAGCCGCTCCTACAGATACACAGAAGCCGGAATCCCCTATGGAAGTATCTTCGGAGCAGTCTGCTTCGGAGCAGTCTGCTTCGGAACAACCTGCCGAATAAAAACATCTATAGAGAACCAGCCTTTTTGGAGGTCAGTTAATGCGTATCAGAAAAAATCTTTGTTCGGGTCTTGCGACAGTACTTTTGGCAATTTCCGCATCGCTTTTTGCGTCCTGCCAAAAAATAGACGAAGCAGCTCCAGAACAGATTTACTATATAGAAGCTTCGGAACGCTTTTATATCCCTGACATAACGGAGTCGGACGAAACAATCACGGAGATAATTCCAGAAACGGCTTCGGTCACAGAAACAACGGAAATTACCTCGGAAATAACGGAAACTCCGGAAATTTCCGCGACAGAAACGGAATCGGTGACTGAACCGGAATCGGTCTCGGAAACCCAAACGGAAACCGAAGCTCCTACGGAAACCACTACGGAGATCACCACAGAAACGGAGATCCAAACGGAAATAGTTACTGAAACGCTTCCTGTTACGGAAACACTGCCTGTTCAGGCGGCTCTTTACGAAATGAGCTACCCGGCAGAAAGCAGCTTCGTCAAGCCGTTGGGAAGAACGTTCATGAGGAACGGTGCGCGTATCCTTTCCCACACCTGTTCGGGAGTGGAATTTGCTTTCAGGGGAACGGCGGCTGACATTACCTTGACCAGCAACTGCAAAACCTCAAAAGCACGTGCAGCTTTCTACGTGAACGGCGAGCTGGTAAAGGATACCATGCTTAACAACACTGAGGAAACGTTCAAAATATTTGAAAGCGATACGCCGCAGAACTGCATAATTTCTGTTGTAAAGCTGTCGGAAGCAGCTTACTCCAACATCGGCGTGAAAAACATCAGCGTGACCTCGGAGTACGGCATAATACCCACTCCCGCAAGAAAACACAAAATAGAATTTATCGGAGACAGCATTACCTGCGGCTACGGAATTGACGCGGCAGATCAGTATGAAGCCTTTGCCACGACAAATGAAAACGGTGAAAAAACCTATGCCGCCCTTGTGGGAAAACACTTCAAGGCAGACTACAATGTTATCTCATGGAGCGGTATCGGGGTCTACTCATCTTACACTGAGTCGTCCAAACCGAACCAGAGTTTCCTCATGCCGCCTATTTACGGTAAAACCGCGCCAAACGAGCTTTCCAACGATATGTGGGATTTCACCCAGTGGCAGCCGGACC
Source organism: uncultured Clostridia bacterium (assembly GCA_947176675.1). Lineage (GTDB taxonomy): Bacteria > Bacillota > Clostridia > Oscillospirales > Ruminococcaceae > RGIG8773. The sequence continues at coordinate 5,947 of CAMWRN010000102.1, forward strand.
TTGTCGTCATCAACCTGGGTACAAACGACAACACCTGGACAAAGGGTATCCAAGACCGCGCAGACCTGTTTGGAACGGCATACTACGAGTTCATCGAACAGGTGCGGGAAGCCAATCCAAACGCCTACATAATCTGTTCCCTCGGCGTAATGGGCAGCAGACTGCTTCCCGAAATAAAAGAGCAGGTCGCACTGTACTCGGCAAACACCGGAGACTACAGGATCACAACTTTCGAGTTTGATTACCGTGACGGAGTCAACGACGGCTTCGGCGCAGGTTTCCACCCCAGCGCGGTAACTCACCAAAAAATGGCGGATAAATTGATACCGTTTATCGAACAAATCATGGGGTGGTAATTTAGTCATACATCGACTTCAGACAGCAATGCCAAAATCAATTTTGTTAAAAATGCACAAAAAAAGCCTATTCAATTCTGCATGGTAAATTATTATAAATTTATAGACTTTTTGGCAAAAATATTGTATACTATAAACATAAAGGCGCGGCTTCGGAAATATTCGTATTCCGCGCTTTCTTATGACATTACGCTTCGGACAAATAATACAATTTAAAAAGGAGCAGATGAAAATGAACAGGTTTATTCTCAACGAAACTTCTTACCACGGAGCAGGGGCTGTCGCCGCTATCAAGGACGAAGCCGTCGGCAGAGGCTTCAAAAAAGCTTTGGTTTGTTCCGATCCCGACCTTATCAAATTCGGAGTTACCAAGAAGATCACCGATATTCTTGACGGCGCGAGCCTTGCTTATGACATTTTCTCCGAGATCAAGCCGAATCCCACTATTGAAAACGTTCAGTCGGGCGTTGCCGCTTTTAAGGCTGCGGGCGCAGATTATATCATTGCTATCGGCGGAGGTTCCTCCATGGATACTGCAAAGGCTGTTGGAATCATCATCAACAATCCCGATTTTGCCGATGTAAGAAGCCTTGAGGGCGTTGCAGATACAAAAAATAAATGCGTACCCATTTTTGCAGTACCCACGACAGCCGGAACAGCGGCAGAGGTAACGATAAACTACGTTATCACCGACGCCGAAAAGAACAGGAAAATGGTTTGCGTTGATCCTCATGACATTCCCGTGGTCGCTTTCGTTGACCCTGACATGATGGAAACAATGCCAAAGAGCCTCACAGCCGCAACAGGCATGGACGCTCTTACACACGCTATCGAGGGCTACATCACAAAGGGTGCGTGGGAGCTTTCCGATATGTTCCACCTCAAGGCTATCGAGATTATCGCAAGAAGTCTCCGCGGCGCAGTTGCAAACACCAAGGAGGGCAGACAGGATATGGCTCTCGGTCAGTATGTTGCCGGCATGGGCTTCTCCAACGTTGGACTTGGCATAGTTCACTCCATGGCTCACCCTCTGGGCGCGCTTTATGATACTCCCCACGGTGTTGCAAACGCTATCATTCTGCCTACGGTAATGGAGTATAACGCTTCCGCAACAGGCGAAAAGTACCGCGAGATCGCCCGCGCAATGGGCGTAAAGGGCGTTGACGGTATGTCTCAGGAGGAATACAGAAAAGCCGCTATCGACGCTGTTAAGCAGCTTTCACAGGACGTTGGAATTCCCGCTGATCTGAAGGACATCGTAAAGACCGAGGATATCCCGTTCCTTGCACAGTCCGCATACGACGACGCCTGCCGCCCCGGAAACCCGAGAGATACCTCCGTTGAGGAGATCACCGAGCTTTATAAGTCGCTTATGTAAAATATTTTGCCGCTCGTCTCATTGTCGGGCGGCAATTCTTACATGGCATTTACTGCAATAATTTGTGCAAAAATATACAAAAATCTCACTTTTAATAGTCAATTTTATAAAATTTAATCAATTTTAAC
>CAMWRN010000103.1 GCA_947176675.1 uncultured Clostridia bacterium
CCCATGATGAAGCAGTACTTTTCTGTAAAGAATAAATACAGAGATCACATTTTGTTTTTCAGGCTGGGCGATTTTTACGAGATGTTTTTCGATGACGCTGTTATGGTCTCAATGGAACTTGAACTTACACTTACGGGGCGTGACTGCGGTCTGGACGAACGTGCTCCGATGTGCGGAATACCTTATCACGCAAGCGAGATGTACATAAAGCGGCTGATCGAAGGAGGTCACAGGGTTGCGATCTGCGAGCAGCTTACCGATCCTAAGGACGTGAAAAACGGTATTGTCGAGAGGGACGTTATTAGGATAGTCACGCCCGGTACTCTCACTGAAAGCGCACTTCTTGACGAGTCCAAAAATAACTATATCTGTGCTGCGTTCACGGTTGAAGACGAGTGTGCGATATGCTTTGCGGACATTTCTACGGGCGAGGTGCACCTGTTCAAAAAGACAGGCAAGGACGTGCAGAGCGAGATAATTAACGAGCTTTCACGGTTTGACCCTGCCGAGGTGCTGTTCAATGACGGGTTCCTTGATTTTAAGCAGGTGACGGATTTTATTAGGAACAAACTGAACTGTTCCGTGCAGATGCTTGACAGCGAGTGCTTTGATGTGAATTCCAAAAAGGACGTTATTCTGAAGCAGTTTAACATTCCCGAGCTTTGCGAGATTGGTCTCAATGAGGACAGCTCCGAGGCGATGTGTGTCTGCGGACTTTTTGACTACATCAGAGATACCCAGAAAGCGTTAGTAGGAAGATTTACTGAGATAAAACGCTATAACGACAGCTATTTTATGGAGCTTAATCTTACTGCGCGGCGCAATCTGGAACTTACCGAGACCATGCGAAACAAGGAAAAAAAAGGCAGTCTGCTTTGGGTTTTGGATCATACCCAGACTTCAATGGGAAAGCGTCTGCTGAAAGCCTACATTGAGCAGCCGCTTATAAAGCCTGCGATAATCATAAACCGCCTTGACGCGGTGGAGCAGCTTTGTAAGCAGTCGGTCATTAGGGAAGAGCTTTCTGACCAGCTTTCAGGTGTGTACGATATCGAAAGGCTTATGACGAGGGTAATGTACAAAACGGCTACTCCCCGTGATTTGAAATCCCTGTCACTTACCGCGCTGAAAATGCCCGATATAAAAATGCTCATGGAAAATTTTAACTGCCGTCTTATGCGTGAGCTTAACCAAAATATACATACTTTGAGTGAAATTTCGGGACTTATAGAAAATGCAATTGATGATGACGCTCCCGTTTCAGCAAAAGAGGGCGGTGTCATCAAGAAAGGCTTCAATGAGGAGCTCGACCATCTGAGAAATATCATCAAAAACGGCGAGGGTATAATCAAAGAAATAGAACAGCGTGAAAGAGACCGCACGGAAATAAAAAATCTGAAAATAAGTTATAACCGTGTTTTCGGGTATTATATCGAAGTTACAAAGTCTTATTACGACAAGATTCCTCCCGAATACGTGAGAAAGCAGACTCTTGCAAACTGCGAGCGATTTATCACCGAAGAGTTGAAAAAGACAGAAAATGAGATACTCGGCGCGAACGAAAAGGTGCTGTCGCTGGAGTATGACATCTTCTGCGAGGTTCGGGACTTTGTTGCTACTCAGCTTGTAAAGGTTCAGGAAACTGCTTCGGCTATCGCACAGCTTGACGTTTTGTGTTCATTTGCCTATACGTCTTTGAAAAATGAGTATACAAAACCCGATATTGCCATAGACGGCATAATCGACATCAAAGACGGCAGACATCCTGTTGTGGAGCTTATGCTTGCCGACGAGATGTATGTTCCCAACGACACATATCTTGATACGAGCAGCAGCCGTATGTCTATTATCACTGGACCGAATATGTCGGGTAAATCTACCTATATGCGTCAGACCGCACTTATCGCACTTATGGCGCAGATCGGCTGTTTTGTTCCAGCAAGGTATGCGAAAATTTCAATTGTGGACAAGATATTCACCCGTGTTGGAGCTTCCGACGATCTTACAGCGGGGCAGTCCACATTTATGGTAGAGATGAGTGAGGTTGCGGACATTCTTAAAAATGCAACAAAGCAGAGCCTTGTTATTTTAGACGAGGTTGGTCGCGGTACGTCTACTTATGACGGAATAAGCATTGCTACCGCTGTGGCGGAGTATATTGCAAATTCACGTATCCTCGGCTGCAAAACTCTTTTTGCCACGCATTACCACGAGCTTATAAAGCTTGAGGACGAGCTTGAGGGCGTTAAGAATTACAGCGTTGCGGTCAAGAAGCGTGGGGACAACATTAAGTTCCTGCGAAAGATAGTTCCGGGCGGTGTGGACGACAGCTATGGAATTGATGTGGCAAAGCTTGCGGGACTTCCGAACAGGGTGCTGAATAGGGCGAAGCAGCTTCTGGCGGAAATGGAGACGGAAAAATCCCTGCACGACCGTGAAAAGCCGCAGGAGCAGATATCCTTCGGAAATATCGGCAGCGAGCGTATTATAGACAAGCTCCGCAAGACAAACGTGGACGAGCTTACCGACGAGGACGCAAAATACTTTTTGAAAGAATTATGTGATATGCTCGAATAGGAGGATTTCTATGGATTGCCCGAAATGCGGCGGAGAAATGGAAAAGGGCGGCGTTGCAACAACCCGTTCCGGAAGATTGATGTGGTCTTGTGATAAAACAATTGAGAAGTACAGTAAATTTCCCAAATCGCTTCTGCCCAAATGTGACGTTCTGCTTGACGGAATCAACTGTAAAGTGGGAGGTAATTACAGTTATGAAGCATATCGTTGTAAAGAATGTGGAGCGGTGCTGATTATTCCGCCCAAGAATAACAGCGACGAAAATTCCGATACGGAGGTATAAATGGCAAAAGTACAGGTTTTAAGCAAGGAAACCGCGGAACTTATCGCGGCGGGCGAGGTCATAGAACGTCCCAGTTCCATTGTAAAGGAACTGGTGGAAAATTCCATAGACAGCGGCGCGACCAACATTACCGTGGAAATAAAGCGTGGCGGGATAAGCTATCTCCGCGTAACGGACAACGGTTGCGGCATTGATTTTGAGGACGTTCCAACCGCGTTTCTGCGCCATGCCACAAGCAAGATACACGACAAGGACGACCTGAACAGCATTATGACTCTCGGTTTCCGAGGGGAGGCACTGGCTTCCATATGCGCGGTTGCAAAGGTGGAGATCTTGACCAAGACTGTAGAGGGACAGTACGGAGTTAGGTACGTTATAGAGGGCGGCGAGGAAAAGGAATACGACCGTGCGGGTTGTCCCGACGGTACTACTATTATAATAAGAGATGTTTTCTTCAACGTACCCGCGCGGTTGAAATTCCTTAAAAAGGACGTTTCCGAAGGTAATGCCATTGCCTCGATTATTGATAAGATAGCTCTGTCGCATCCCGAGATTGCGTTCAAATTTATCCGCGACAACAAGCAGGAGTTTATTACTCCGGGGGACGGGGAATTGTATTCTTCAGTTTATTCGGTCATGGGAAAACAGTTTGCGGCATCAATGATACCTGTGGACTATGAACTCAATGGTATAAATATAGATGGTTTTATAGTAAAACCACTTTTCGGCAGACCCAACCGCACAATGCAGCATTTCTTTATAAACGGCAGATATGTAAAGTCTCCTACCTGTACGCACTCTCTGGAGCACGCTTACCGGAACAGTATTATGGAGGGCAAGTTTCCATCCTGTGTTCTGAGAATGACTATACCGCCGTCCATGATAGATGTGAACGTTCACCCTGCAAAGGTAGAGGTTCGGTTCACCGATGAAAAGATCATTGCGGACAGCATTTACTTTGCCGTGAAAAACGCTATTCTGCTGGATACAGCTCCAGTAGAAATAAATATTAAGCAGCCGACATTTGACTACCGAAATCCGCTTCCCGAACAACAGCCTGTGTACTCGCAGGACAGCTTCGGCGTTTCTGCCAACGATACACCGAAAGTTGCCGTGTACGAGACTCGTCCTGCTTTCAGAGAAGAGATGTCCATGCAAACCGCTGTTTCTAAGCCGTTTTTGCAGCAGACATATGCTTCGTCTGTGCAGTCGGTAAGCTGTTCTGCTGATGAAAACATTGTTGACATTCCTTATGACGAACCGTCCGACATCGGCGGAGACGAAACGATAGAACAGCTTAAACCTGTGGAAAATGTGCAGTTCAGATATATTTCGGAAAATTCTTTTGAAAAGAAAAAGGAAGTTCCTAAAGAACAGCCCAAAGAAATTTATTTCCGCATGATAGGCGAGGCGTTTAAGAACTATATTATCGCTGAGATTGAGGACGATATGGTATTTATTGATAAACACGCCGCCCATGAGCGTATACTATTTGAAAAGCTTAAATCGGGTCAGCAAAAGCTTGTGTGTCAGCTTTTGCTCCAGCCTGCGAATGTTCTGCTTGACTACGAGGAGTTTGGCGCACTTGTTCAGAATGCGGATTTTGTCCGCGAGTTGGGATTTGAATTTGAGGTATCGGGCGCGTCTGACGTTGAGGTAAAGGGTATACCGAGCATTCTTGACGGCTGTGACCCGAAAGACCTTATCATCGAGCTTGCGCGGAACATCAGTGAGAACAAAGCCAATCCCATGCCCGAAATTCTGGACGATATGTACCACACGTTCGCCTGCAAGGCGGCTATCAAGGCAAACGACAAAAATACGCTTTCCGAACTTTCGGTCATCGTCAAGACAATACTTACTGATGAACGCATAAGGTATTGTCCACACGGCAGACCTGTGATGTTCAAGCTTTCAAAGCGTGAACTTGAAAAACAGTTCAAGCGGGTACTTTAAAAGGAAGTGGTATAACCGAATGACTGAAAAAAAACAGCCGCTACTTGTTGTGGCGGGTCCTACGGCCTCGGGAAAAACCGCGGCGGGTATCGCTCTTGCCAAGGAATATGGTGGGGAAATAGTTTCGGCTGACTCCATGCAGATATATAAGGGGCTGGATATTGCTACTGCAAAACCGACTCCAAATGAGATGGATGGTATCCCGCACCACCTTATAAGCGAGATAGACATGGGCGTAAGCTTCAGCGTGGCGGACTATATCGCTCTTGCCAGGCAGAAAATAGCCGATATTGCTGAAAGGGGAAAGCTTCCTATTTTAGTAGGAGGTACTGGTCTGTATATCAACTCTCTTATAGACAACGTTAATTTTGATACCGCCGAGACTGACGGAAGCGTTCGCGCACGTCTTGAAAAGGAAGCAGAAGTTTTAGGAAAAGAGGAAATGCATGAAATGCTTCGCATCGTCGACCCTGAAACGGCTGCTGCTGTGCCGAGTCAGAATATTGTCAGGGTCATTCGGGCGCTGGAGGTGTACGAGCTTACGGGAATGACCTTCGGCGATTATAAGAGAATGAACATGGGAAAGAATTCTCCCTACAAGGTTTGTATGATTGGACTTAATTTCCGTGAGCGCAGCAAGCTCTACTACAGGATTGACCGTAGGGTCACGCTTATGGCGGAGAACGGCATGGTCGAAGAGTGCAGACTGGTCTATGAGAATGAAAAGCTTGGTACTGTCTGTCAGGCGATCGGCTATAAAGAATTGATCCCATATTTTGATAAAAAAGCAGACCTTGAGAGCTGTCTCGACAAAATCAGGCAGAGTTCACGCAGATACGCTAAAAGACAGCTTACTTGGTTTCGTCGTGATGAACGAATTAATTGGATTTTTTTGGACGAAATTTATAATTTTGATGAAATTATTGAAATATGCAAAAAAATAGTAGCCAAATCGAAAATTTTATGCTATAATGATAATTGAGCATTTATATTTGCTCGAAGATGGTAAAATATAGTTTATCCTGATATTGCGGAGTGCTTGCGGATAACAGATTATCTGCATTGCGCCGCACGGTGCAGAAGGGATGGTAAAATGAACAAAGGCATGAACCTTCAGGATGTTTTTCTCAATCAGCTCAGAAAAGATAGGATTCAGGCAACTTTTATCCTTACAAACGGATTTCAGTTCAAGGGGGTTGTCAAGGGTTTTGACAATTATGTTGTTATCCTTGAAAGCGATGGCAAGCAGGAATTGGTGTTCAAGCACGCTATTTCCACTATAATTCCCGCTAAGCAGATCTCGATTCTTGATTCAGAACAGTAAGCCATGAATACGATCACGGTAAGAATACTGGTGTTCTTCCTTTCTCTGTTTATTATGATAACTGTTTTCAGCCAGATAAGCATACAGTTTAAAGACGATTATGTTACGGAGACTGCGGTTATCTATTCTTCTGCGGAAAAAGTTACTCTTCAAGGCGTTTACGTCAGGAACGAAACAGTAATAAACAGCAGGGCAAACGGAGTTATAAGCTACACCTGCCGCGACGGGAGCAAGGTTGCGAACGGTTCCGTTGTGGCGTATACTTACGCAAATGAAAATGACATTCTTGTAAATCAGCAGATTGAAAAGCTTAAAGCTGAGGTAGAACTGCTTGAAAGCGCGCAGAATCCGGGAACAACTGCTGTCGTAGAACCTGCGTTTATTTCCGCGCAAATCGACGAGCAGTATCAAACGATAGCTTTTCTTATAGCAGAAAACGATCTTGAATCCCTTGATGCGGAACGCAAAAAGCTTCAAACGCTTATGGACATATATCAGATAGTCATTAACGAAGAGACGGATTTCAATAATGCGGTCGATAATCTTAATTTGCGTATTGAGGAACTTGAAAAAAGGCGCAGAGAGCCGTCCGGAATGATTGTCGCAGAAAATGCGGGATATTTCATAGGCCATACGGACGGCTTTGAAAGTAAACTTTCTCCAGATACTATTGACAGTCTTACTGCTGACGAAATAAAGGACATTATTGACGAGTCAAGAAAGAATAAAAGCGGAGGTTCGATTGGTAAGATAGTTGATGGATATGAATGGAAAATGATTGGTATCGTTGATCCGAGAATTACGGATTTTCGTGTCGGAAACAGCGTTACAGTAAAGTTTTCTTCAACTCCCGATACTGTTACAGCTGTTATCGACAGCATGACCGAAACGGACGATCCGAGTGAAAATATAATCGTACTTTCATGTGATGAACTGACTTATAACCTTGTTCAGCGCAGAGCCGAGCGAGTGGAGATCATTCTTAACGATTATAAGGGAATAAAAGTTCCTCGAAATGCGATACGATTCAATAAGGATAATGAAAAGGGAGTTTACATACTTTTGGGTCAGAGGATAGCTTTTAAAAAGATAAAACCTATATACGAGTGTGACGAGTACCTGCTGTCTCAGATCACTTCTGACAGCGAATATGTCAGCGTTTATGACGACATTATAATAGAGGGCGAGATTTCTGCGGATCTTTACGTTGAGGAAACTTCCGAAGACGGTGAGGAATCCACGGAAGAGATAAGCCGTCCCGTAAAAAATACAGAGAAATCGGATAGTTTTGAGACAGAGCCGGAGGAAGACGGGTCTGAAGAAACTTCCGAACAAAATGATTGATCTGCCGGGGGTGTGATGGTATGGATGATTTTGACATTTCGGAAAATATCAAGCGCATACGCTATAATGTTGAGGAGGCTAAGGCTAAATACCGAAAAGCTGATGAAACAGTTAGAATCATGGCTGTTACCAAAACAGTGCCTTACGAACGTGTGAACATTGCTGTAAACGAGGGTATAACGCTTCTCGGAGAAAACCGCGTTCAGGAGTATCTTGAAAAAAAGGACTTCTACGACACAAAAGCCGAAATAAACTTTATAGGACACTTGCAATCCAACAAAATTAAGTATATTATAGAT
>CAMWRN010000104.1 GCA_947176675.1 uncultured Clostridia bacterium
TTTTTTAATGGAGCTGGAAACGTGACTTGAACACGCGACCTGCGCATTACGAATGCGCTGCTCTACCGACTGAGCTATTCCAGCAAATGAATACTTATATATTATATACGCTTCTGAAAAAAAAGTCAAGAGAAATTTGAAAAATTGTTTGAAATTTGAAAGATAGTATGTTATAATAAATTTAGTATATGTTTTTTTGCATCTAAAACAGGAAACGCATTTCGTATAATAACGGGAGCGTTTCACCGTTCAGGAGGTTTGTTATGTCCCGTACCATCAGCCGCGAAAAAAAAATATCCGCCGCGTCGGTCGTTGAAATAATTTTTATAGTGATACTTGTTCTGATAATGGCTGTTATGCTTGCCTTTAATTTCCTTTTCAAAAAAGGGGACTCGGGCGCATCGTTTTTGGGTTACAATTTCTATAATACCAAAGCAGTGAATATGCTTCCCGATTTCCCCAAAAACACGGTCGTTATCGCAAAGGTTTCCGAAAAAGAAAATATAAAAGAGAATTCAGTTATATTGTGCGAAATAGGAGAACGCACTGCGCTTATTCGCGTCGTGAATATTCAGGAGGAGGACGGTAAGACTTACTATGTGGTGAAATTTGACACCGCTCCCTCCAACGAAACTTACCGCGTAGAATCGAGTGCTGTCATCGCCAAAGCCATGTGGCAGATAAACGGTCTGGGATCGTTTCTTGACTTCGCCACCTCTGCGGTGGGAATTATAATCGCCGTGGTGATACCGCTTATTTTCATAATCGCAATACAGGTATCCAGGGTGCTGGGAATAAAACGTCTTGAAGACGAAGCCGCGGCGCTTGACGACATAGACGAATTCATGCAGTCCCGCGATGAGGAAACTCCTGCAGCAGTGACTTTTACCGAACCTAAATTCATTGAGGACGTTACGGGAAAGCTTCCGCAGGTGGGACGCGAACGAGAGTCCGAACCGAGACCCGAAAAGGTGCTTACCTTCGATAACCGCGGACGGGCAAAATATTCGGAGCGTGCTGCCGAGGAAAAGAAAGAATCCCCGCTGTTTACATACGACCGACTCACAGGAAAAAACGAAGCTGTCCGCAAAGAACCGGTATATGCGGGCGCGGGCGCAGCCATAAGCGGCGGTCAGCCGAAGTCTGCTTCCGAGGACGACTTGTACCTGAACCGTCCCACAAGGATAGAACCCGAAAAGAAAAAAACGGACGAGCTTTTTGAAAAATACGCATCCTCGGGAAAAGGCGAACCCATAGTGTTTACGCCTCACATGAGCAATATAATTCCCGACAGCATTGCCGCTGTACAAGAGGAGACTGCGGCTGTCAAAAAGCCGAACGTTGACGAAGCTGCAAAATCATATTTTGAGAAGGAACAGGCTGCTCCGCAAAGCGTTCTCGGAACGGACTTTTCGGCAGAGGCAGAAAAGCCTGCCATACCTGAAAACGCTGTGCTTCCAAAGGAAACCATCGCGCCTCCCAAAAAGCAGAAAAGCAACAAAGCTCTTGCAGAGCTTATGAACATCATCGATGCAGAGGAAAGCAAGCTGAAAAAGTAATTAATGAAAAACCGTATCCGTGTAAATTGCAAATTCGGATACGGTTTTTGTTGGCTGTAAGAATTTCAGTCCAATTCGGCAAGACGCTCTTTTACCACATCAATTTTGGAATAACCCAGAGCCTCCGCCATTTCCAGAGCCTCGGCAGATTTTTGCGGTTCCAGAGCCATTTTGTAGGCAATTGCAAGATATGCATAAACGTCCGCGCTTTCGGGGAAAAGTTCATTCGCCGATTCAAGATATTCTATTGCCGACATAGGCTTGCCGAGTTCTATGGAGAGCGAACCAAGGCTGATATAGAGTTCTGCGGAATCTGTGTTATGAGGGTCGTACTGAAGCGCAGTCCGGTAGCATTCCATAGCCCTGTCCCTCTCACCGATCTTTCTGTAGGCAACGCCCAGGTTTACCCAGCCGCTGAAATATTCGGGATCGGCGTCAACGCATTTGAGCTGGTAATCAATGCACTTACCGTAATTTTCAAGGTGGAAAAAGCAATTGCCCATGCAGTGGTAAAGCTCGGATTCCTTGAAATTTTTCAGTCCCGCTTCCTCCGCGGCGGAAAACTGCTCCAAAGCCTCCTTATAGCTTCCCGCGGTATAAAGCTTCTTGCCCTCGGCGGCAAGCTTGTCGCCGGACATTCCGCAGGAAGAAAAAGTCAGCATAGTAAAGATCAATGCCGTGAAAGCCAAAAGCGAGACAATAATATTTTTTTTACTTTTCATAACGTTTCTCCTTTCCGGCGGATCAGAGATCCCCGCTGAGCCGTACCTGAGATCTTTCGGTATCGAAGCCGTCGGGATATCTTTTTTTCAGCTTGTCGATGTTGCCCTGCAAGACGTCCTCGAGAGGAACATCCAGCGCAGCGGCGGTCTCGGCAAGATACCATGCCACGTCTCCAAGCTCCTTTATAAGATGATCCCTGTCCAGCTCGTGACCCTGTGCAAGCCATTTTTTGACGATGTCTATCGCTTCTCCGGACTCGCCGCAAAGTCCCATAACGCCGTTGATAAGCGCATCCTTTTTGGTGCTTACTGTGGGACTCAGCGTAGTCATTGCAAGCTGCTGGTATTCGTTTATGGTCATATTAACTCCTCCGATCTGGTACTGTCACGCCGACAGGCACGTAGCTTTCTATTATTCTCGAGATGTCGGTAACGTTTATATTCCCGCCTGGAACACTTCCGTCGGGAGAAACGCACACCGACCGTATTCCCCGTGGTCTTCGGCATAAGGGTTTTCATAGGTTTTGTTCGGGTCGAAATATTCTTTCAGATATTTCAACGCGTTGTCGTCGGGGAAAATAACGTTCCCCATGGACAGCGTTTACTCCGCTCCAAATAAGCTCTGCGGCGATGTCGTTGCCGATATGCTCGCCGCGTGAGGACTGTTCTCCCTCGGAGCAATGTTTGACCGACCTGTACAGGCGAAAGTCATCATAATACATATTAATTATAAATCATCGGTTCGGGGAATACAATACGCCTTTGCGATAGTTCACCGAAAATTAACAAACCATGTACGGAAATTGCTTTTGTACCCTGCAAGTAATCAAACTGTAAACGAAATGTAATTGATTTCATACAGGAAAGATGATATAATTATTACAGGTATAAAAAGATAATATCGGGAATTTGTCCCGCCTTTAATAGCAAAACCTGTCGGAAAGGAGCGTGAGAATATATTGAGAATTAAATTTCGCGCTGCGGCTTTTATGCTTGCAGCATCAGCGTCGGTGCTTTTGTTTGCTTCGTGCAGCACCAGAGATGGAAATATTTCGCAGATAACCGACATTGCTGAAGCTGTACCTGCGGAGACCTCAGAGCAGCTTGTGAGGAATGCTCCGTCTGCATACGCTCTTGCAAATAATTTTGACGGCGGGATTGTTGACGAACCCTTTTCATCGTACACCTACGATTTTTCAGTGTACGGAAGCAACTACCTGATAACCGTTACTCCCGATGAAAACGGTACCGGACTTGCCCTTACCGTGGAGGATAATCAGTTCGGATTCTCAAAGTTCAGCGTCACGCCTCCCGATAACTATATGGTTAATCTGCCTTATTCACAGCAGTATGCAAGTCAGGTGTGTACGGTAATAAAAAGCTCCTCGGAGGAAAACAGCGATATTCCCGATCTGCTTAAAATAGACTTTTTCCTTATGAACTTCGATGACGAGTCTCTGCCATACAGCGTAAGCAGACTCTATTCAATACTGGACAGCAGGCTTGTGGAAGTTGAGGTCTACAATACCGAAACCGCCGCAGACGGTGCGGCTGAACTTTCCGGTGAGGAAAGCACAGTTTCTGTGACGACGAGAAGCGTTGAAGTAAAAAATGATTCGGACATCCTCGACCGCATGAACTATATCCCCGAAAGCGACCTGTACCGTACCGAAAGTCTCAAATTCATGCCCGAACCTATTGTTACAGTGAATGAGGACGGAAGCCTGTTCACCGAAATAATAACTTATACGCTGAACCCCAACGACATGACTATGCGCCGCGCCCGTGAAACATGGACGGAGGTTAACGATAATCCGCTTTATTACGGCTACGCAGCCCATTCGATAGCAGGAAACATATATCAGTATTTTATTTCCACCAGCCTTAATGTGAGCGACTATGAAAATTATGTTGAGGTAGCCGCCGCAGACAGCAGCGACAGCAGATATTTCTTCAAGGTAGACGACCCGCGGTTCTCTACGCTTACGGAGCTGCGGAACTATACGCTCAAATATTTTGACGAGAAGATTGTGAATGAAATGTTTCTGAAAGCTCCCCAGCAGTACCGTGATATCGGCGGAGAGCTGTATACCATTCTTGGCGACGGCGGCATAAACGAAGAGCTTGGAAAGCTTACCATTACAAGCTGTGAGGTCAGCGGAAATACGGTCACTTACCACACGAAGCAGGAAAAATTCAACAGCGATCACATGCTTGACGGCTATGTGGACGGCGGAGATTTTGTGATAGAGGTAAGCGGCGGAAATGATTTTATTGTAAAGCAGTACCGTTATCCAAACAGTTAACAAATCCAAATACCGAAAATGCATGATGTGTTTTCGGTATTTTTTTAAAATTTTATCGCTATGCCTATTGACAAAAGTATACTAAAATAGTATACTTAAATTATAAAAGAACTGTGCGTCTCAAAGTGATGTATACTTCTTAAAACGAAAGGAAAGATGTTATTATGGATATAATTGTAAACAACGGTACTATTACCGAGGAAGAGCAGAACAACTATGTCAAGTATCTGACGGACAAGTTCCCCGATAAGACTTTGTCACGTCTGGAGATAAATCTTGACGGTGATTTCGTTGACCTGAGCTATAAGTTTGAGGACGTTCCGTTTGAGCGTATCCGCCGTGTTACCGGGTATCTGACAGGTACGCTTGACCGTTGGAACGATGCAAAACGTGCAGAGGAACACGATAGAGTAAAGCACAACATTTAAATGTAATTAAGAGGACGGGTTTTCGAAATGAAAACCGTCCTCTTAAATTTATCTGAAGACAGCTTGTTGAATACGAATATTATTTTCAAACCTAGGTGCATATATGAGCATATTTTACAAGACTTTTCCGCCGAAAAATCGTATACTTTATCCGAAAGGAGGGCATCACCGGTGAAAACGGAAACGCGAAAAATAATATTTGACAGTGACTTGCAGCTTGAAGCTTATTTTTTTGAAGGTATATCCCAGCCCTTTCCTCCTCACTTTCACGAATACTATGTGATAGGCTTTTTTGAAAGCGGCAGACGGAGCCTTTCGGTATGCGGAAAAAATTTTACCGCCGAAACGGGAGATATACTGCTGTTAAACCCCTGTGACAATCATTTCTGCTGCGGTATCGATGGCGACACCCTCACCTACGGCGCGTTCAACATCAAGCCTGATATTATTCAAAGGCTTTCCGCTGAACTTACGGAAAGCTGCGATCCTGTAAGGTTTTCTGAAAACCTTATTCGTGATGAGGATCTGTTTTTCTCCCTGAAAAAGCTGCACAAGACTGTTATGGAAACCAAAACCGAAGTTGCGGGATTTGAAAAAGAAGAGCTTTTCCTGCTGACCTTTTCAGGACTTATCGGTGAATATTCCGAACGCTGTGAAAACCGGATATCTCAGAACGGTATTCCGGAATACTGCGAAGAGATTGAAAAGGCCTGTCTCTATATGAACGAAAATTTTTCCGACCGCATAACTTTAGACGGGCTGTGCAAAATTACCGCGCTGAGCCGCGCCACTCTTGTCCGGGAGTTTGCAAAGGAAAAAGGAATAAGTCCGTACCGATACCTTGAAAATGTCCGTCTTAACGCTGCAAAACAGCTTCTCGAACACGGTGAAAGTCCCATTGAAACAGCGCTGAAAACAGGCTTTTCCGACCAGAGCCACTTTACAAATTTTTTTAAAGCCTACATCGGACTGACTCCTAAGCAGTACGGAAATATTTTTAAAACACGCTGACCGCAGCAAACCTATAACACTGAAAGGAAAATGAAAATGGACAAAAATGATTTAAAATGCGTTATTGTGGTGGACGGAAATCTTCCGCGGGGCATCATAGCAAACACTGCCGCAATACTTGGTATATCATTGGGAAAGCAGTTTCCCGAAGTCGTGGGCAAGAACGTTTCCGACAAAAGCGGCTGCGTTCATTCGGGGATAATCGAGTTTCCCGTACCTGTTCTGAGCGGCAGTCCCGAACAGCTCAAAGAGCTTCGGCAAAAGCTTTGCGGAAAAGATTTTGAGGATATCGCCTCTGTTGATTTTTCCGATACCGCTCAAAGCTGCAAAACATACGGCGAGTTCGCCGAAAAGCTTTCCAGAACCGAAGAAAATTCTATTCGCTATTTCGGGATAGGACTTTGCGGCGGCGCAAAAAAGGTAAACCGCCTTACGGGAAATCTTCCGCTGCTGAAAGAGAAAAGTGTATCCTCGGTATTTCCATATTAAATTAAAACGGCGCGTTCTGATTCGGAACGCGCCGTTAGTGTTGTTTATCTTATTTGCTTACGCCTCAAGGGCGGGCTTTTTAACTATGCTCAGAATGCGCACGATAACGGTGCTGAGGCAAAGATTGATAAGAGCCTCTACAACGAAATTAAGTCCCACAAAGCCAATGATAAGATATGCTCCCACGTTGGAAAAGCCTGCTCCCGCAGCCCATTCGCTGATGGTGTCGTAGAAAAATACCAGACAGCCAAGCAGGAACACTCCCGTATTTACAACTGGACACACGATCGCCGCCGCGAGGATAGCCGCCCAGCGATTCTTGTTTTCCAGAAGCCTGTAGACAGCCGCTGCCGCAACTCCTGCCAGAACACCTTTAAGTATACAGGTTATGACCGTCCCCGGCACGCTGACCGCAAGGAACGCTCCCGCATCGGTCATCAGTACTACAACTCCGAAAACAAATCCCAGCCATGCGCCCGCTTTCCAGCCGTACAGAGCCGCTCCCACAACTATTGGGATAAGCACCAAGGTAATGCTGAACGTACCGAATCTGATACCGATAGCCAGTGCCTGAAGCACGATAACTATCGCGGTAAGCACTCCCATTACCGCAAGCATAAGGGTTTTCTCTTTTGTTTTTGACATAAAAATTACCTCCTACTGCTGTTCCGTTTAGGGATACAGCGTAATACGGCGTGCAAAAATTCCTACGCGTTTTTCTTGTACAGCATGTACAAGCCGTCTATAAGAAGGGTATCGTCAAGGATAAACTTTTCGCGGCAGAACGGCAGTACCGTCTGGGCAAGTCCTCCCGTAGCGATAACAGCGGCGTCCTGACCTATGGCTTCCTTATAACGCACAGCCATGCCGTCCATCATGCTTGCGGTACCGATAATACTTCCTGACTTCATGCAGTCAACGGTATTCGTGCCGATAAGCACGTTGCCCGAAAGCTCCGTGTTGATGTCGGGCAGAGCCGCAGCCGTTGCCGACAGAGCCTTCAGCGAGACCTTCACACCGGGGATTATCGCTCCGCCAAGAAAGAACCTGTTCCTGTCAATGGCGGAAATGGTGGTAGCCGTACCCAGATCAAAAATAACGCAGGGCGGGTCGTACTTTTCCATTGCGCCAACAGCGCCGCAGACCAGATCCGCGCCGAGAGCGGCGGGGTCGTCAATCTTAATGTTCACGCCGGTTTTGATACCGGGTCCCACCGTGACGATCTTGCTGTCCGTAAGACGTTTGACAG
>CAMWRN010000105.1 GCA_947176675.1 uncultured Clostridia bacterium
GGTAAAATCCAAGCATGACTATAGTTGCGAGCATAAATAACGTGATCGTAACAACGAAAGAAGCCTCTATCACCGAATTACCATTCTCATTTTTCCAATCTATCGCAGTGTCATTATCGAAAATATTTCTTTCATTTTCAAACATATTCTTTACCGTCCTTTCAGCGGTCATTCAACGTAAAACAGCGAAACTATCCTCCATGTACCGTCAAAATAAACAAACGCACTGCCTTCAGAATCCATATACAAAGCGTCTTCATAAGCGGGTTCAATGACAACATCACCGTATTTGTTTATAAATCCCCATTTCCCGTCTGATTTTACAGCCGCGTAGCTGTTTGAAAAGCTTTTCGCGTCCTCATAAGCAGGCTCGATAAAAACCGAACCGTCCATGTTTACAAATCCGTACTTGCCGTTCTTTTTAAATGCGGCGGCTTCGCCTGAAAACAAATCGGCGTCATCGCATTCAAAACCTGTCTCGGAAAGATCTTCTGTGTTTATCATTTTGAAATTTGCATCGCCTTCAAATTTAATAAACATTCTGTTGTAATACGAACATTTTCCGCCGTGTCCGAGAATCACTTCGCTGATATTTTTTGAAAACAGCGATTCGCCTGCCGGATTAATAATGCTTTTCTTACCGTCCCTTTCGGAATATGCCGCATTATTGGCAAATCCGCCAAGCATATCGTAGCCCTCCGCAAGCTTTTTCCCCGACGTTCCGAACATATCATATTTATTGGTTTTTGTGTTGAAAAGCACAAGGCGCTGATTATTGAAAGGATAAACCGCAGTATACTCGTTTTCCTCGCCTATGTAACACTGCCTTACGCCGTCCGACTCCAAGCGCGAGTATATTCTGTCGCTTATTTCTTCCGAAGCAATATCCTTTCCGTATCCCTTGCTAAAAAGCATATTATGCGTACTGCCGTCTGCAAAAGTTACAGATGCGGGAGGAGACATATTTACCGTGGTGTATACCAGCGGTTCGGCGTTGTTATAGTACATATATGTGTACTCTGTCATTTCCCGTTCTGCCTTTTCGGGTTCCTGACCTTCATTTTCATCGGTTTTGTCATATTCGCTGATAATGCTTCTTGACGCGGCTATAAGGTTCCCGAAATCCTCCACAGACGTATATGAGGTTACCTTTTCTGTGTACATTTTTTTAATCGTATCATAGCACTTGTCTATAACGTCCGAATGTACGCCGTTGCTGCGTGCTGTCCGCACATAGGCAGAACACGAAGCGTAATTCCCCTGCGATTCCAGATAGCTTATCATCATATCATAGCTTTCGGTATTTTCGGGATACTTGCTTATGACCGTACCGAGCATATTATATTTATCCTTTAAAGAAGTTATTTCGCCGTTTTCATAGCCTTTTTCGTAAAGATCGGCTATTTTCATTCTCAGCTCACAGCTTTCATTTATTTTAAGAGCTTCGCTGTAGCTTTTTATAGACTTGTAATAAAGCTCCTGACTTTCATATTTTTCCGCGGCGGCTATTGCGTTATTATACGCTTCCGCGTTGGGGTCTATATTGGCGTTGATAACGCTGTAAGCCGCGATAACGTCAAGTATAACAGCCGTCAGAACATACATAACAGAATTTTTCATTGTGTTCACCTCAAAATATACCTAAAATTACAGCAACGGCAAATCCGATGTATATAAACGGAGCCATAGGAACAGAGGAACTAAGCGTCTTTTTCCGCATAAGGATCAGAATGACAGACGCTATACTGCTGAAAAACAGCGATAAAACCAGAAGTGCGAACACGCCACCCGAGCCTGCCATAAGACCTATTACACCGAAAAGCTTTACGTCGCCGAAACCAATACTGCCTTTCGTAATAACGGCTATCACAAACAGCATAGCAAATCCTATCGCAAATCCTGCCATATCATTGATAATTATGTCCTTGAAATATTCCACGGCAATGAACATCTCAGCAATATATATAATTACCCTTGAAGCAAGACCTGTCACCATCAGTGTATTGGGTATTTTGCACCTTTTATAGTCCGTAAGGGCGGCGCAAGCACATATTGCGTGAACAATTGCCATTTTTAAAAAAATAAGCGGCTGAGCAGTACGGTTGAATTCGTTCATTTCGTATGAATATTTATAAATAAAAAAGTTTGTAATGACTGCCATAATAAAGAACAGTCCCGTGAAAATAAACGACTGCTTTACAGAGTAAACAGCGCCGGCTTTATCATTTTTCACATCTGTATTTTCACCCTCGTGATCCTCGGGATCGTTTTCGTTATCATTATTTTTAACGGCATTTTTTTTGTCCTCAGCCGCATTGCCGACAGAGATTTCGATTTTATCCGACAATAAAAAATACCCCGTTTTTTTCATGTAAATATAGAAAAAAACAGTAAGCAGAACCGCCGTAACCATAGAAACCGCGTATATCATAACCATAAGACCTTTCTTACCGAATTCCGCGAATAATAAGGCAGCAGCAAAATACCGCTGCCTTATTATTCGCGTGAAACAGCGTACGCCATACAAACATCTGCTGTAACAGGTATGGAACCGCATTAAGCACCTCAGCCTTCACCACCAGTTGTGACTGTTGTTGTAATCATAGATTCATCACTAAGAAGCTCTTCGGTTTCTTCATTCATTTTACCGAAAATATTATTGACAAGCTCTCCAATTTGTTTTCTGAAAATGATAACAATAGCCAAAACGATAACTAGTATAAGAATAATTTCTATGATCGCCATACCGCTTTCATCATTTACTACCGCGTCAACTCTCTCCTTGATCTTATTTTTAGCCATTGAAAGAGCATTGATTCCTCGAACATAGGCGTATGTACACGCGTAATTGAATTTATCCATCTGCTTTTCCCCCTTTCTCAAAAGATTCTATATATGCAACCTGAATTATATTGCTACAGGACACATAATAGGCGTTAGATTGACATTGTGGACATTATAGGCAGCATTATCATAATAAGAATACCTATAAATACCAGCATGATAGGTACCATAAGCTTGTTGGAAGCTTTTTCGCCCTGTTGGAGCACAATCTGCTGCTTTTCGATAAGCAAGCTGTCCGCCTGTTTTACCAAGGAATCTGCAAGATCGCTTCCGCCCTTTTGTATAGCCTGAACTATCATGCTCGAAAATTTGCGTATCTCCTTTGTGGCGCAGCGGTCGGCAAACATGGATATGGCGTCCGCTTCGCTGTAACCGTTGTTAATATCGTCTAAAACTTTTCTCATCTGCACATAAAGCGGCTTATCCATTGAATAGGCAACATCTCTCCACGCATCGCGCAGAAATACTCCTCCGTTTACAAGAAGAGCTATCGCCGACACCGCACTCGGAAACTCAAGCATATATTCCTCGCTCAGCTTTTGTATCTTATCCTTATAGCTGTTTAAATAATAAAAAAATACTGCGCCTGCCGCGGCAGTTCCTATAAGAGCCAGCAGGATACCGTCCGTTCCGCCTGCAAGACAGGACAGAAATGTTAATATATAAAGTATCAGCATACTGTATGTAAATGCCTGAGCATATAACACACGCAGATAAAAATCCGCGAATTTCTTTCCGAAAAGAATACCCGCCTCTTCACGGTGTTTTACATACTTTACACTGTGGAAATCAAGTTTTATCATGTCTATCGCCGCAAAGCCTATACCGAGATATTTAGCGCCGCTGACCTTGCTACTGTCCACCGCGTTTACATAATCTGCGTATTTATCGGAACGTGCAGCGCATATCAGAACCGGTATTGATACCAACGCAAGGACCGCAAGCATAATATAAGATACATCCATTTATCACACCTCTATATCCGTAATCCTTTTCGCAATAAATATCGCGGCGATTACGCAAACGAGACCCGCCGTCACTCCTGCGGCTCCCAAAGCCGTTCCGAAGCTTTTAGCAAAATCACCGCCCGACATTTTCAGCATACCCATGATAACAACAGGCATCACAAGCATTATGCTGAATTCGTTTTTTGTAGCTGCGATCTTTGTCTCGATCTCATGCTCAATATTTATCTTGTTGTAAAGAATATTATATGTATCGCGGATTATCCTTCCGAAGTCTCCGCCCTTTCGGTAGGATACGGAAAACACCTGTGCAAAATTCAATATTTCGGGTATACCGCTTCTTCTGCCGAAATCCGAAAGCATTTCGTCCGGATTAATAAAATTATCCTGACCCTGAAGCAGCAAGGTAACTTCATTTACAATGTAGGAATTATCGCCGTACTGCATAATAAGGTCATATCTTGCCGCTTCAAATGCCTTTGCAGCATTGTTTCCCGAAGCTATGGACGCGGCAAGTGAATCAAGCATATCTATGAACTGCTGCCTTACTATCCTTTTACGTTTGATCATGAGTTGCTTTTCTCTTGCGGGAAGAAACGCCTTTACCGCAAAAATACCCGCTCCTCCACATATAATAACGTCAAGACAATATGTCAGCATGGTGGGTACTCCGTTTGCGTCGCAGCCTATGTTACCGTACATCAAATACGCAATGGCAGCCCCAACAATAAACGCCCCGATAATGTAAAATAGCTTTTCCTGCACCGAAAAATAATATTCGTCATAATTCAGCACCGGAGTTTTCAAAAGCGATTCGCAATACTGCGGACCTCTTTGCTTTAATTTTTTAGGTGCTTTTTCTTTTTTCTTTTTTTCAGCCATCGTCATATCACCTCTTTAATTCCCGCAAGCCTGAGTTTAAAATCGTTGATAAGCGGATTTTCCGTCCTGTTAAGAGATCCTGATACCTTTTCAATAGTACTCTTTTCGTCCTCTTGAAACCTGTAAAGGGTATTAAGCTTTATTCTTCCGTTTTCGTAGCCTGCTACCTCGGTTATTTCAGCTACCTTTCTCGAATGGTCTCTCATTCTTGTAAGGTGTATTATTATATCCAGCGCAGAAGCGATCTGCTGTCTTATCGCGTCAAGGGGGAGACCTGCCGCACCTTGTAAAACCATGGTTTCCAGTCTGCTAAGCATATCATGAGTAGAGTTCGCATGACCTGTAGAAAGCGAACCGTCATGCCCCGTATTCATCGCCTGAAGCATATCGAGAGCCTCCGCACCCCTTACCTCGCCTACAACTATCCGCTCGGGTCTCATTCTCAGCGACGATTTTATAAGGTCTCTTATGTTTATCTCGCCTACTCCCGAGGTATTGGCGTTTCTTGTTTCAAGACGCACAAGGTTGGATATCCCTACGATCTGAAGTTCTGCGGAATCCTCTATAGTTATAACGCGCTCATCTTTGGGAATATAGTTTGACAAAGCGTTGAGGAACGTGGTCTTTCCCGAACCCGTACCGCCGCTTATGAATATATTGTATTTTGAGCGGACAAGAAGCTCAAGTTTGCGGGCAATATCCTCCGTGATAGAACCGTACTGTATAAGCTTTTCAATAGTCATAGGCGTCTTGGAAAACTTTCTTATCGTTACCGTAGGACCACAAAGGGCAACCGGCGGAAGAACAACGTTTACTCTCGAACCGTCCTTGAGCCGTGTATCAACTATAGGATTAGACTGATTTACCTCGCGTCCCGATGTGGCAACTATTCTCTGGATAATATCTTCAAGCCTTTTATCGTCCTCAAAGCTTGCATCAAGCTTTTCGAGCCTTCCCTTTTTCTCAATGAAAATATTATCTTTTCCGTTTATCATTATCTCCGTGACCTGATCGTCGGTCAGGATCAGATCAAGGATACCAAGACCGCGGATAGAACCGTACACTTCGTTTGTAAGCTTTATCCTTTCGCGTAGAGACATATAATTATCCTCGGCGACAGCGGCGACCCGTTCCTCAATTATTTTTTTCAACTCTTCGTCGCTCGTCCGAGTAAGATCGACATTATATTTTATATCTTCCCTGATAATTTCCGAAAGCTTTTTTTCTTTTTTCTTTGTACTATTTTCCACAATGTTCATTCAGTATATCACCGTCCCCAGATATCAGGCGAGGAAAGCTTTTCAAGCAGTTCCTTTCTGTTTATGGCTCTTGTTTCCCTTGACAGAACAGTATATTCATCAATACGGTTATCCTGAAGCTTTGCGGAACTGTCCGAATAAGACGCATACACAGCCTTCACCTTTGAAGAATCGGCATTTTTCGAGCGGATATATGTAAATATTGTGTCAATAAGCTTTATGCTTTTAGCGTTTGATACGGCTTTTCCGTCAGATACAATATAAAATACATCAGACTTTTCATACATAAAAGTCGATAATATATTCCATTCGCAGGGCAGGTCAACAACAACATTGTCGTAGCCGCTTTCGGAGATAAGACAATTTAAAAAGTCCATTTTATTTTCAAACGTCATATCAGCCCAGTCCATAGAATTTACGCATGACGAATAAAAGCAGACTCCAGAACTATCCCTTCTTGTATAAGTCGCAAGCTGTACGTTCATGTTGTTTCTGCCGCTGAGTACTGCCGTGAAGCAATCTGTCATTGTATAACTGCCCTCGCCGTCAAACATTAATTCCGGCATACCCAAAGAGCTCATGTCGATATAGATAACTTTATTGCCTTCAGAAGCAAGGTATACGGAATATGCCGCCGCTGATACAGAACAGCCGCATCCTCCCGCGCCTGACATAAATGTGCTTACCTTTGTTTTGCCCAACTTAGACGTCATATTCATCAAAGCGTCCGTATGCTCCGCATAAATTCCGATTATTTCCTGATAAAGCTTATCTATCATCTGATACTGGCAAACTGCTGAACAGCTCCCTATCTTGTTTATTCCTCTTCCTTTTGTAAGAATAACAAGCGATTTGCACCTGATTTTTTCCGATAAAAACACATTTTTTTCGGCGTTGTATATATTCTCCGACACCAACAGTACATCAACAGACTTCTGCGATATTGCTTCAGCCATTATACCGACATTTGAAAAGGAATATACCCCTGTCTGCGGATAAAACTCGCCGAACGAATATAAAAAGCTGTCTCTGTATTGGTCGTCATCATGTAAAAGCGCCAAACTGACGTTCATTATATTCATCTTTTTACTCCTTGCTTACCTGAATAATAACCGCGGTTATATTATCGCGTTCTCCGCGGCTTCTGTCATTGCGGATTATTTTTTTTGCGGCTTTTTTTAAGCCTGACGCGCTTTTTCTTGCGTCCGCTCCGAATATACGGAGTATACTTTCATCTTCGGCATTATTGCAGAACCCGTCGCTGCATATTAGAAACTTTGCTGTTCCGTCAATGCTTCCCGAATAAAAATCAGGACTTACATACCTCTGCGACGCAAGACATTTGGTAAGAACGTGCTTACTGCGGTCACTCTGTGCCTGCTCTCTTGTTATAAGCTTTCTGCGGACATTCCGTTCCGTTACCGTGTGATCCTCCGTAAGGCGCATTATCCCGGACGATATACAATATATTCTTGTATCGCCTATATGCAAGATATAATAGCTGCCGTCTTTTATGAGTATACAGCTGAGAGTGCAAGCAAGCTTTATGCCGTTTACCTCTGCAAATTGCAGGATATGCTCGTTTATAATATCAAATATCGCATTCCAGCGTTCATATAAAACTGAACGGAACTCTTCTTTATCTTCAATGTCGGAAATACCTGCATAACATTTCAAAAACCAGTCCGAAAAAACGCTGACAGCCCAACTGCTTGCGATTTCGCTGCTGCTGTAGCTTCCCACCCCATCGCAAATTATGCCGAAAACGGAATCCGAAGAAATACTGCCAACAAATGAAGAATC
>CAMWRN010000106.1 GCA_947176675.1 uncultured Clostridia bacterium
CGCCGAACTTGTGTATGTTCTCGATATGTGTTTTAAGATTGACAATTCCCTTTTTCAGAGCCTCAATATTCTCGGTCGTAAGCTCCGCCTTGGGCACTCCGCCGTTGTACTTCAATGCGCGTATAGTAGCCACCAGAACCGTACATGAGGGCTTTAAACCCGCAAAGCGGCACTTTATGTCAAAGAATTTCTCCGCGCCTAAGTCCGCGCCGAAGCCTGCTTCGGTTATACAGTAATCACCCAGCTTCAAAGCAAGCTTTGTCGCGCGGACAGAGTTGCATCCATGGGCGATATTGGCGAAAGGTCCGCCGTGCATGATAGCGGGGGTATTTTCAAGAGTCTGAACAAGATTAGGCTTCAAAGCGTCCTTTAAGAGAGCGGTCATTGCACCGTGAGCGCCAAGATCGCGGGCGTAAACAGGAGTGCCGTCAAAGCTGTAGGCAACGAGAATACGTCCCAGACGCTCTTTCAGGTCGGTAAGGTCGGAGGCAAGGCACAGAATAGCCATTACCTCGGAAGCAACGGTAATTCTGAAACCGTCCTGACGGGGAACGCCGTTGGCCTTTCCGCCAAGACCAACGACAACGTTACGGAGAGCGCGGTCGTTCATATCAAGACAGCGGTCGATCATAATTCTGCGCTGGTCGATACCGAGAGCGTTACCCTGCTGCATATGGTTGTCAAGAAGCGCGCAGAGGAGATTGTTTGCCGCGGTAATAGCGTGCATATCACCAGTGAAGTGGAGGTTGATGTCCTCCATGGGAACAACCTGCGCATAGCCGCCGCCTGCCGCTCCGCCCTTGATTCCGAAAACGGGACCGAGTGACGGTTCGCGGAGAGCCAGTACCGCATTTTTGCCGATCTTAGCCATTGCTTCCGCAAGACCTACTGACATAGTGGTCTTTCCCTCGCCTGCTGGAGTGGGGTTTATGGCGGTAACTAAAATCAGCTTACCGTCGGGATTTGAAGCGGTTTTGGTGTAAAGTGCTTCCGAGAGCTTAGCCTTATAGTGACCGTAAGGCTCGATGTCGTCCTCGGAAATGCCGAGATTTTCCGCTATTCTGCCTATTTTGAGCATTTTTGCCTGCTGTGCGATTTCGATATCCGATAACATGGAAAAATTCCCCCTGACAAAGATAATGAATATAGTATAGCACATTATGTCGGTTTTGCCAATAGTTTATTTGTTAATTTATTTTTTTGCCGCGCGTTTGACGTTCTCGTCACGGTCGATCGGCTGTCCTATCGTAATTTTGCCGTTGTCCTCCTCAAACTTTTTCACACTGTCCCTGACAAGCACAAGGATATGACTGTTTACGGAGCGTCCCTCGTAGTCCGCAACACAAGCGATTTTTTGAAGCATTTCTTCCTCAATTCGTATAGATACACTTTTTACCGCCATAAAAACTCCTATTACTGTTTCATTACTTTAACAAGTTCGTCAATTACCTTTCGCTGTTCTTCCGAGAGTTCCGTAATATCTATATAAATGTGGGAATCGTTTTCGCGGCTTTTGCCTAAAAGGTAATCGACACTGCAATTGTAGACATATGAAAATTTCAAAACAGTCAATACATCGGGTGTACGCTCTCCGCGTTCATAACCCGATATGGTAGTAGGCGCTATGCCTACGCGCTTAGCGGCTTCACGCTGTGAAATCCCGCATTTTTTACGCAATCCTCTAAGTCTTTCGGGCAATCCGTATATCATGCCGCATACCTCCGATAAATTCAGTATAATATAATTTTATTATACTAATATGCTCATATTGCGTATATAAATATACTCGTTAAGAGTTGACACGCGGACCTAAAAGTGGTATAATATGTAAAAACAGAGGAGGAATATCAACATGAAAGCCAAAAACGCAATAAGCAAGCTCGCACTGGAAAACGGCGTGACCGTCAAGGAAGTCCGAGCAGAGATACAAAAAGCGATCGACGAGGGAATGAAAAGCACCGACCCACAGGCAATGGAGATGTGGAAAAAAGTCCCCCGAAAGGGCGAAAGGCCCACTCCGGAGGAATTTATAGATTATGCGGCAAAAAAAGTGCGGAAGCAATTGTAATTTTTCCTTGACCTTTCCCGCCGAAAGTAGTATACTTATTACAGAATATTTTGCTTTTGGAGGAATAATTATGTCAAAATCTTTTATCGTTGAAACATCAGCACGTCACGTTCACGTTACTCAGGAGGACCTTGAGATACTGTTCGGCAAGGGCGCGGCTCTCACAAAGAAAAAGGATCTTTCCCAGCCCGGTCAGTACGCCTGCGAGGAGCGCGTTGAGGTCGTTGGACCCAAAAAGTCCCTTGCAAACGTCTCTATCCTCGGACCTGTCCGCCCCGCTACACAGATCGAGCTTTCCGCTACCGACGCGCGTTCTATCGGCATTTCCGCTCCTATCCGCGAAAGCGGCGACGTTGCAGGCTCTGCGGGATGTAAGCTTGTAGGTCCCTGCGGCGAGGTAGAGGTCAAGGAGGGAGTTATCGTTGCAAAGAGACACATCCACCTCACTCCCGCCGACGCTGAGGAGCTTGGCGTTTCCGACAAGGAAGTCGTATGGGTAAAGCTTGACACCGACGGAAGAAAAGCTATTCTCGGCGACGTTGTATGCCGCGTTTCGGACAAGTTCGCACGCGCTATGCACATCGACACCGACGAGGCTAACGCTGTTTCGGCTTCTCCTACGCTTCAGGGCGAGATTTTTAAGGTATAAGGAGTAATTATGATAATTTCTCACAACGACCCCAAAGTGGTCTATATGGGCAGGACGGACGTTTCCGAAAGCGAAACAAAACTTTTCTGGGCAGGATCACAGGCGGAGGTTAAATTCCGCGGTACAAAGCTGTCCGCCGTTGTAAACTCAACTGCGCTGTGGGGCAAGCTACAATTCGGAATTGTCACTGACGGCGAAATGAGCGGCGTTCCCCTTGTGTACGAAAACAACGGCAGAGACATTACAATCGTTCTTGCAGAAGGACTTCCCGATGAAGAGCACACAGTCATTCTCTATAAGCGTCACGCTGCAAATCAGCTTTTGGCGGTAAAGTCCTTTGAGACGGACGGAGAATTCCTTGAACCCAATCCGCTTCCCGAACTGAAAATAGAAGTCTACGGCGACAGCGTTTGCGCGGGTGAGGTTATTGAAGCATACGACCTTGTGGGACGATGCGATCCCGAAAACCACGAAAGCATTTACGACAACGTTCGGAACAGCTTCGTTATGCAGACTGCAAGAAATCTCAACGCTCAAATACACAACATCTGTCAGGGCGGTATCGCTCTTTTCGACGGCACAGGATACTTCCATGCTCCGGACTACATCGGACTGGAAAGCGTCTATGACAAGGTCTGTTACTTCCCCGAGGGCGGCGAACCTACCGTGTGGGACTTCCGAAGATATATCCCCGATATTGTAATAATTGCCATCGGTCAGAACGACAAGCACAACGGCAAAACCGACAGCGATGATATTGATATTTCGTCTCCCGCAACAAGAAGAGAGTGGGAAATTGCTTATCAGAAGCTTGTTCGCGACCTTGCTGACCGTTACGGAGACGTGAAATTCGTGCTTACCACGACAGTCCTCATGCACGACGCCGAATGGGACAAAGCTATTGAGGAGATCAAAAACGATCTTTGCGAAAGCGGCATAAAGGCGTACCACAACCTTTTCAGCCGCAACGGAGCAGCTACTCCCGGACACCCTCGGCTCGCCGAGCATGATGAAATGGCACGTGAGCTTACTGCGTTTATCAAGGAAAATGTGCTGTAACAGCACATCTCAACAACACATAAAAAGGACGTTCCGCGTTTGGAACGTCCTTTTCGCACATCAGAATATCAATAAAATCTCTTTCTGTTTTTGAGGACTATAATTACTACTACAATAATTACCGCAACAACTACAGTTACTATAACGATAGGAACTATCGGAATGCTTCCGCCGCTGCTCTGCGAGGGAGCTTCGGTTTCTGCGGCAGCCGTTGTTGTTGCAGCGGTTGTTGTCTCGGCAGCCGTTGTGGTTTCTGCGGCAGTTGTTGTGGTAGCTTCGGTAGTGGTTACAACGACCTCTTCGCAGTTTGTGATAACGAACTTTGTAGCTTTCATTTTGATTCCGCAGTCACCGAGATGGATAGCGTCCACAGTTGAAAAATCATCGCTTCCGTATGCCTCGACTATGTCGTCATATCTGAATGAAGCAGATGTGTCGTCATACTCATATGGCGAAATTTTCGCCCAGATAGCAGGATCTGCCGTAGAATAATTATGGAAAATCAGTTCTACGGGAGCGCCGTTGCCCGTCCATTCTCCGTCAAGCTCAAACTCGACTTTTACCTCTGACTCGGGAGTAATCCTTGTACAGTCAAATGCGGTCTTATCGTATGTGACCGACTGTCCCCAGGCTCCGCTGGTAGACTTTGCCAACGTCACTTTGAATTCTACGTCCTCGGTTGCGGCAGAAACGCAAACCGACATAATTACGGCGGTCATACACAGAATTGCCGCCGAAAGAACGGTTTTGAAAATTTTTTTCATATTCTCTTCTCCTTATTTTGTATTCAGAAACACATTTTAATTTTACTTCATTTAGCCGACTATGTCAAGAATTTGACAAAATTTCAACACATAGTACAAATCACATCATATCTTAAAGGATTTCGTTCGTTATTTTGCCGATGCAAACGAAATCCAGTGTCGCTCAACTGCCGTTGAATATTTTTTTGCAGCGCGGGAAAAATACATACCGAGAACATGAAAGGAGCAGGAACTATGAATGCGGGAAAAATGATTATCAACGAAATAGACAGCCGTCTTGAGCGGCTGGGAAACCACTATCATGACAAAAAGGACACGGATGACAATCCTTTCGGCGAAATGCTTGCCGCTGAGTCTAAGCTTCTCAACACCGCGCTGGCGGGCGAGCTTCGCAGTCTGAAAGAGTTTGTACAGGAAAAAATAGGAACAGGAGATTAACTCTTATCCTTGTAGCCCCAGCCGTCCAGACCCGCGCGGCGCACCGCACCGAAAATACGGTCAGAGAAGCCTTTGTCGGACTTGTTCCGTTCCGCAAGGAACTGCTTTGTCACCTCGCGGGAGGTGTGTCCGTCCGCGGGACATTTTGATTTTACCACCTCAAGACCGCTCCGTTTTGCGGCGTTCCGAACTTCCTTTTCGGGCGCGAAAACGAGCGGTCTTATCATTGTGATATCCTTTCGGGAAAGGTAGCTTTTCGGCGCAAAGCAGCCCAGTCTGCCCTCGTTGAAAAGATTCATCACAAATGTCTCCACTGCGTCGTCGTAGTTGTGTCCTAAAGCAATTTTGTTGCAGCCCGCCTCCTTAGCCGCGTCGTGGAGTGCGCCACGTCTCATTCGAGCGCAGAGACTGCACGGATTGGTCTCATGGCGTATATCAAACACTATCTCGCCGATATGGGTGCGTTTCAGAATAAAGTCCACGCCCAGCCGTTGGCACATTTCCTCAACAGATGAATAGTCCCCGTCAATGCCGCCGAAGCGTGGGTCGAGGGTTATCGCCATGACCTCATAGTCAATGCCGATAAAGCGTTTCAGCCTGACAAGTCCCTCTAGAAGTACCAAGCTGTCCTTGCCGCCCGAAACTCCTACGGCTATTTTATCGCCGTTTTGGATCAGGTCGAATTCCTGAATTGCCTTTCGCATATAGCCGAGTATTTTTTGCATGGTCTTCAATGCTCCTTTTTACAGCCGAGCCGATATAAATTTTTTATTTGTACGATAAACCAAAGTTTGCGCGAGAACGCAGCATGACATTATCTGCCCCGATGTTTCTCTTTTTTCTTTTGCTGTTTCAGTTCAAACATTCGCTTGGCTTCAGCCAGTTTCTGTTCACGACTTTTCACTTTATGTTCCTGTTTGTTCTGCTCCTGCTGTAATTTCAAAGCCCGCTGCGATTTTGTGCCGATTCCTTTGTTTCGTAATTGTTTTATTACATCACGCTGCATTCTTTTTGGATTCCTTATTGTTTCCTTTACAACAGTTTCTACATACGGACTGAATTGCAAGCTGTAATAGTGTTTTAGAATAAACTCGTAAACCTCATAATCCTTCGGTTCTTTACCAAACGTCACTTTAGCTGCGGATAGCTTTCCGTCTTCAATTCTTTCAAAGACTCCTATCCAGAACGGTTCACTAAAATACACTGTCAATTTGCCGCTTACTTTGCTCATGACAATCCCTCCTTAATTGATCGAAATGAGCAAAGAATGGACAACCCGGAGGGGCAGGTTACTTGCCCTGACAAGCAGGACGGCCGGACTACCTACCGGCTCTGGCATATATCACTATACACGTTGTGTTTTTATCTTTGCTTTTTATATAATCAAGCCTCAACGACCGGATTAACAAATTTGATTTATATTTCCAAAATTTATTATTATTAAAAACTTATTTTTGCAAAGTACCGTGGGACAGCGCCGTAAGGTAAGCGTTGATAAACCCGTCCAGTTCGCCGTCCATGACCGCGCCGATATTGCCGTTTTCAAAGCCTGTGCGGTGATCTTTCGCAAGGGTGTATGGCATGAAAACATAGGAACGTATCTGCGCGCCCCACGCAATTTCTTTCTGCACGCCCTTAATATCCTCGATCTTTTCAAGATGCTCCCGCTCCTTGATCTCCACAAGCTTTGACATAAGCATTTTCATGGCGTAATCCTTGTTCTGGTACTGGCTGCGCTGGGTCTGGCAGGACACAACTATTCCAGTGGGAATATGTGTCAGACGTACCGCCGAGGAAGTCTTGTTTACCTTTTGACCGCCTGCGCCGCTGGCACGGTAGAAGTCTATCTCCAAATCCTCTGGACGTATCTCGATATTTGTGTCCGCCTCGCTCATTTCGGGCATTACCTCAAGAGAGGCAAAGGAAGTATGCCGACGTCCGGAGCTATCAAAGGGAGACACACGCACAAGACGGTGTACGCCTGTTTCGGACTTCAAAAAGCCGTAAGCGTTAATGCCCTCGATAAGCAGGGACGCGGATTTAAGTCCCGCCTCGTCGCCGTCCAGATAATCAAGGGTAGTTACCTTGTAGCCGTGGCTTTCAGCCCACATATTGTACATACGGAAAAGCATTTCAGCCCAGTCCTGCGCCTCGGTGCCGCCTGCGCCCGCATGAAAAGTGAGAATAGCATTCTTGCTGTCGTACTCGCCGGTAAGCAGGGTAGTCAGCTTCATGGCTTCAAGCTCTTTCTTGAAGTGGTCGGCGTCACGCTTTATCTCCTGTGCGGTGTCCTCGTCGTCATCTTCCTCCATGGCAAGCTCTATCATGGTGAGAGCGTCTTCCAGCTTTTCATTGAGCTTATTGTAGCTTTCGATAGTCGCCTCATCATGCTTGATAGTCTGCATGACTTTCTGGGAATTTTCGATGTCGTCCCAGAAGCCGTCCTTGCCCGACTGCTCCTGCAATTCAGCGATCTCGGCTTTCGCCTTGTCAATGTCCAGAATCTGATAAAGCTCTTTCATATCCTTGCGGTAGCCCTCAAGCTCCACACGAAGTTCGTCAAGTAATAACATAATATTTTCCTCCAAATCAAAATAATATTTTATGCAGTAAAATGTTTTTTGATTTGTCAGAAGAGATTGTGTCGGTATTCAATAAATTTGTGTATCATAAAATCAATCCTTTTTAAATATTATTGACAATATTTTTC
>CAMWRN010000107.1 GCA_947176675.1 uncultured Clostridia bacterium
TTCATTTATGTCCGCGCCGACTATGTTCAGTTCTTTAAGTGAGAAAATTGCGTTCAGAAGCTCTCCGAAATGCGCTCCCCCCGCCTCGGGAGTGCCCGTACCCGGAAATTCAGACGGGTCAAGGACGTCCATATCTACGGTAATATAGACGTTTTTTCCCCGCAGCTCCTCTGCCGCTTCGGCAATTCCGTCAAGAGTAAGCTTATGCATTTTCGTATGCTCCGCGGCAAAGCGGAACTCCTCACGCTCTCCGCTGCGGATACCGAACTGGTATATATGACCGTCCCCCACAAGCTCGTGGCAGCGGCGCATTACGCAGGCATGAGAATTCTTCACACCGAGGTAATCATCACGAAGATCGGCGTGAGCGTCAAACTGTATAATATATAAATCTTTATACTTTTTGTATGCCGCTCTGACCGCTCCCAGTGTAACAAGATGCTCGCCGCCAAGCATAAAGGGACGTTTTCCGTCCGCAAGAATTTCCGCGGCGACGTCCTCTATCTGTGCCAGAGCCATATCGGAAGAACCCATAGGCAGTTCGGGATCGCCCGCGTCGAATATCTTGCAGTCCAACAGGTCTTTGTCCTGATATGGGGAATAAGTCTCGATACCGTAGCTTTCCGCGCGTATCGCCCTGCTTCCGAAGCGCGTTCCGGGGCGGTACGACGTGGTGCTGTCAAATGGCGCGCCGAAAATGACCGTATTTGCCTCCGAATAATCGCAATCACAGGCTATAAAAGCGTTTCTTTCAATATGCATAATTTTTCCTTTCAGTTTCTATACAAAATTTTACAGAGACGGGTTTCCCCGTCCCTGAACGGTTATTTATATCAAACGCTTTCCAAAAGCTCCTTGACATAATTAGGTATGGCAAAGCAGCCTTTATGAAGCTCCGTATTGTAGTAGCGCGTTTTCAGACCAAGCTCGTTCCATTTTTCCGCATTGTCGGAAAGCGGGTCTATAGACTTTGAAGCAAAGCCGAAAAGCCAGTGCCCCGAAGGATAGGTTGGAATATGCGCCTGATAGACCCTGCAAATATCGAAAAATTCGCGGATACGCCTGTGAGCTCTCTGCATTGCTTTCGCATCGTCGGAGTAGTAGGGACTTTCATGCTGGTTCACAAGTATTCCGTTTTCGGTAAGAGCGTTGAAGCAGTTGCCGTAAAATTCGCTGGTAAAAAGTCCCTCTCCAGGACCGAAAGGATCAGTACTGTCCACGATGATAAGATCGTAGCAGTTTTCACATCGGCGGACAAATCTCAGTCCGTCGTCGTAAAAAATATGCACGCGCGGATCGTCCAGACGGCAGGCGGTTTTCGGCAGGTACTTCTTGCAGACCTCCACTACCCGCTCGTCGATCTCCACCATATCTATATTGGCAAGGCTTTTATAGCGGGTAAGCTCGCGGACCGTTCCGCCGTCCCCCGCGCCTATCACAAGGACGTTTTTTATGGCGGGATTTGAAGCCATAGCAACGTGAGTTATCATCTCGTGGTAGATAAACTCGTCCTTTTCGGTGAGCATCATTATCCCGTCGAGTGTGAGAAATCTTCCGAACTCGCCGCTCTCGAAAACGTCTATCCTCTGGTATTCGCTCTGCTCGGAATGAAGCTGTTTGTCCACCCTTATGGACATCTTAACATCGGGCGTATGCAGCTCGCTGAACCATAATTCCATAGTCAAAATCCTTTCCGCTGTTTTTTATATACCTTGCTCTTATTGATGTATTCGGGTTTTACGAAAAATCTTATCAGCCGCGGAAATCTCTCCGCGTTGTACATAACGTACCATGACACGGCGATATAGAGAAACCATACTCCCGCTATTGCAAGAACCAAATATGACACGGGACGAAGCCGTTCGTGCAGGTCTTTCATATCATCAATGCTAATATACACACTCTCACCTTTTGACAGCGAAACGACCTTTCCGTGTGATATTACTGCCGACAGAACATCTCCCTCCGAGGCCTCCGCGGAAAAGCGCTCAATATCGAAGTATCCGCCGTCAAGCTTATAGTTTTTTCCCGAAGAACCGTCCTTGAACACTGCACCGCCCCCGGAAATTTCCGAATTTGTCACAACAAACACCGTGCTGATACAGTTTTCATCTGTTATGGGAAATGTATCCGAAAATATATAGAACCACAAGCCCAGCAGCAATGCAAGGATAAGTCCCCATATAAAAACAAATTCCCACTGCCCGTAAACATTGCCGTTGAAAAGCTTGCCGTACTCATGCTCCCGCAGACGCGCTTTGGTGCGCGAATTGCGGCGTTTGGTACGTGAGGCGTTTTTCCGTCCCACGGTTAGGACTACAGCTCCGAAGAGTCAAGCTTATCGGAGTTCAGCTCTGCGCGGTTGTTGATATAAAAAATATATAGACTCACAAAAGAAGTAATTCCCCAAACCGCAGCCGAAGCAAAGGAAGTCACTGTGATCCAAAGATCCGCCTCACGCGAGACTGAAAGTATTCCTGCAACTGCCATCAGAGCTGTAAAACCTGCGGCAACAAGTCCGTAATAAAGATAGGACGCGCTTTTCATGCGCTTTGTTTCATAATAATCTCTCATTGAAATCACTCCGTTTCAGCATCAGCCAATACTCTTATTCTTTCGATATTCATATCCTCGGTACCCGTCAGCACACAGCCGCGCTCCTTGGAATATCTTATGTAGTCCAAAATTTCCGCCGTGATCTTTTCCCCCGGCGCAAGGACCGGTATTCCCGGAGGATAGCACATGACGAACTCGCCGCTGATCTTCCCCGCGCTTTCCGCTATAGGAACGGATACCTGCTCGCCGTAGAAAGCCGCCTGCGGCGAAAGCTTCACCTGCGGGGTAATATATTCACTGCTGAGCATACCTGTCTTGTCCCTTGAAAATCTCCGCTTTATTTCAGCCATTGCTGACACGAGACGCTCTATATCCTTCCACATGTCTCCTGCAGAAACATAAGCCAGAATATTTCCTATATCCCCGAATTCTATCTGTATATCGTAATAGTCCCGCAGATAGTCGTATACCTCGATACCCGCAAGACCTATGTCCCGAGTATGTACCGAGAGCTTTGTCCTGTCAAAATCGTAGATATCCTTTCCGTTGATAAGCTCGTCCGCAAAGGCGTAATAACCGCCTATCTTAGATATCTCCTCACGGGCATATGCGGCGGTGTCAATGACCTTGCCGATTATTTTTTTACCGTCAAGAGCAAGGCTTCTCCGCGAAATATCCAGCGACGACAACAGCAAATATGAGCCGCTTGTGGTCTGAGTAAGATTTATCACCGCACGTGTTCTTCCCTCGGTAACGCCGAATTTTTCCGCATTTTTGCCTATAAGAAGAAAGCTGCTCTGAGTCAGCGAGCCTCCGGATTTATGCATGGATATGGCAGCCATGTCCGCTCCCGCAGCCATAGCCGAAACAGGAAGTCCCTCCCCGAAATAGAAATGGGTGCCGTGAGCTTCATCAACAATGACCGCCATTCCGTGAGCATGAGCTATCTCGGTTATCTTTCTCAGATCGGAGCATATACCGTAATATGTGGGATTATTCACAAAGACCGCTTTTGCGTCGGGATTTTCCTCAATGGCTTTTTCCACGTCCTCCGCGCTCATTCCGAGAGGTATTCCGAGACGCTCGTTTACTCCCGGGTTGACATACACAGGAACAGCTCCGCTTAAAATAAGGGAGTTTATAGCGCTCCTGTGAACGTTCCGCGGCATGATTATTTTCTCCCCCGCGCTGCAAACGGTCATCGCCATTGACTGCACCGCAGAGGTTGTTCCTCCTACCATAAAAAAGCAGTAAGCCGCTCCGAACGCCTCTGCCGCCAACTCCTCGGCTTCCTTTATTACCGAAGTGGGGTGACAAAGATTATCCAGCGGCTTCATAGAGTTTACATCGACGGCAAGGCAGTCCTTGCCAAGAAAACGGGTAAGCTCGGGATTTCCCTTACCGTGCTTGTGCCCTGGAACGTCAAAGGGCACCACCCTTGCGTCACGATATTTCATAAGCGCCTCGTAGACAGGCGCTTTGTGCTGATCCAACATAATCTTATCCTTTCACTGAAATACGAACCGTATGTGCCGTTAAAAACTATTCTTCACTTGCGTTCATATCCTTGATCCATTCGCCTCTTGCTTCCTGATATTCGTAATAGCTTTTTCCGTCAAGAGAAATAGCATACATTCCGAAAAGCCTGTCGGCATTTTCCCCTTCCTTTACCCTCCATGAAAAAACGTAGACCTCTTCATCTTCAATGACCATAACATCGCCTTCCGACAAAAAATCGTTCTCTCCGAAGCCCTTGCTCTCAAGGTATGTCTCCATGCGGCTCTCCGCAGTATTGACGGAGATAGTCATATCACGTCCGCCGCTGCACGCCGAAAAACATATCAGCAGCGCACAAGCCGTTAAAACCGCAAGAACTTTAGTCGCCATTTTTTTCATAATGCCAGCACCTTTCATAAAATTTTATGCGTTTTATGCATGGAACAAGTCCTCAGTAAATATTCATTCCGCTGAATATCTCTATCATTTCGCGTCTGAGGGAATCGTTTATTGCCAGACGGGTTTTGGGAGCAAGCTCATAGGTATCGGTATTGAAAAGATAGTTCTGCAAAAATATTTCTTTTATCATCATCTTTGTGTGAAAAATATTGGACTGATAAACGTTAACGTCCACCGCGTCGTACCGCTCAAGGGTATCCTTTGCGATGTAGTCCTGTATTGAAGTTATGTCGTGGTCGATAAAAAGCTTTTTTCCGCGTTCGTCGCGGGTAAAGCCCCTCACCCTGTAGTCTATCGTGATGATATCCGAATCGAAGCTGCCGATAAGATAATCCAGCGATTTGAGCGGGGTGATCTTGCCGCAGGTGGCAACGTCTATATCCACCCGAAAGGTGGTTATCTCGTTGTCGGGGTGAAACTCGGGATAGGTGTGGACGGTAAGATGGCTTTTGTCCAGATGTCCCGCAATGCTCTGCTTTTCGGCGGGAACAACACGCATATTGCAGGATTCGTCAATATCCTCCGCGTCCAGGTGATCCTCGGAAACAAGAAGCGTCGCCGAAGCGCCCTGCGGCTCGTAATCCTGCTTGGAAATATTAAGGACGTGCGCTCCGATCATTTCCGTAACGTCGCAGAGAATTTTCGTCAGACGGTCGGAGTTATACTGCTCGTCGATATATTTTATATAATCCCGCTGCTCCCTCTCGCTTTTAGCATAGCAGATGTCGTAGATATTAAAGCTGAGGGTTTTGGTAAGATTATTGAAACCGTAAAGCTTGAGCTTGTTGTTCAACCCTATCATCACGTTCCTTTCTCTTATGCGGAAACTCCGCATATCCCTTATAAAGCGCGCAAACGTAAATTGTACGCAAATATACACTTTGAATAATACGCTAAAATCCCCCGAATGTCAATAGATTTACGCAAATTTCTTTTCCGAATATTTGAAATCTTTCAAAATCCCCCGAATGCTCGCAAAAGCTCGCGTATTCTCTATGCGGTAAATTTTACCTTTTCTTTGCGTACCAGCGCTTCACCACGTCCTCCGCCTTTTTGCCAACAATGGAGAAACCCATTTCGGGACTGTTTTTCGGCAGCCTTGTGTACCAGTCCCACCAGAAGAAACCGCCGAACCATGGTTCGTCCCACATAACCGTCATGCAGGACTCGTAGAAATTCGCCTGCTCGTCCTCATCGTAGGGAAACTCCCTGTGGCTGAAATCATAAGG
This sequence comes from uncultured Clostridia bacterium, assembly GCA_947176675.1. Taxonomy (GTDB): domain Bacteria; phylum Bacillota; class Clostridia; order Oscillospirales; family Ruminococcaceae; genus RGIG8773. Next base: position 5,742 of record CAMWRN010000107.1, read on the forward strand.
CGTCATCGCGCAGCCCTTTGCGCTTCGACAGCCTATCTCCATAAAGATTACCTGCTTTCCGCCGTTCAGACGGGAAAGCTCCGCAAGCTTTGCCTTTGCCTTTTCCCATTCGGCGCACATATTGTCCATGCTGTCCCCGGGGACTTTTCCCACGCCGTAGTACGCGGACGTACCTATGTAGTCCAGCGCATCCCACCACTTAACGCCGAACTCCTTGCCGTGATTTGTGTTATAGACCAGCGGACCGTGATATATCTTCCGCACCTCTGCGATGGCGTTCCGCCAGTAGTCCTCCTTAGCCTCAGTACCCAACATTTCACAGCCGACACAGAACATCTCGCAGCCCGTGTCCTCGGCTATTTCGGCATAGTGACACAGGAACGCGGTGTAGCTGTCGAACCACTCTTTCCAGTAATCCTTGTCGCCGATCTCACGTTCAGGGAAGAAAATATTCGCCCTCCACACACCGTCGGCGCAGTTTACCATAGGCTTCATACAGACCTTTAAACCAAGGGAGTGAAGCTTTTCAACTGCGGCGGCAACGTCCTTGTCCGTGACTGTGTAGCGGTAGTCGGGACGTATCAGCGTGGAACTGAAGCTGTCCTGCAAAACCGTGAAAGCAAGAGCGGTCCAGTCCCCGCCGAGAGCGGCGAGGCGCTCCATAGAAGCCGCCGCCTCGGGAGTGCGGTACGCGCCCTTTCTTCCGTCAAAACCGTAAGTAAAGCCTTTAATGAACATAATAAACTTCCTTTCAATTATTCATGAAATTCAAACAAATCCCGATCTGTTATTTCACACCTGACGTTTTCAGGAAGATCTTTGAAATTATCTTTCAAGATATTCAAAGGTTTGCTATAGTACCACAACAGCTGTACAATATCTTCAACAATGCTGTCGCTTTTATTTTCAAAAAGCATTTCCTGAAGCAGTACAGCCAATTCGTCCTCATATGGCAGCTTGCTGTTAAAATACGGATCGAAAAACTTTTCGAGACAAAACAAAAGGCTTGCTTTTTCATCTTCCGATCCGCTGCGCAGAACAACGCTTACCTCGCCAAACCCGCTGTTTATTAAATCAAGCTGGCTTTTTCCGTAAGTTACAACGCTCATGTTTTCAATCATATTAATACACCACATCCAAATATTTAGAATAAGTTGGTCGGGCTTTTATCAGCTTTGGGCGGGAACAAGCCCCGCTCTGCTTGGAATTATTGTCAAAACACCGTTTTACGCCTGCTCAAACTGCGAATTATAAAGGCTCGCGTAAAATCCGCCCTTTTCAAGCAGACTTTCGTGATTTCCCTGCTCGATAATATTTCCGTCCTTCATAACAAGGATAACGTCCGCGTCCCTGATAGTGGACAGTCGGTGCGCGATTATAAAGCTGGTCTTGCCTTTCATCAGCTTCGCAAACGCGCTTTGTATCTTCTGCTCGGTACGGGTATCTATACTGGACGTCGCTTCGTCCAAGATAAGCATAGGCGGGTCGGTAAGCATTACCCTGCATATGCAGAGCAGCTGCTTCTGTCCCTGGGAAAGGTTTCCCCCGTCCTCGGAGACCACCGTGTCGTAGCCCTCGGGCATACGTCGGATAAAGCTGTGGCAATGACACATTTTCGCCGCCGCAATGATCTCTTCCTCAGTGGCATCGGGCTTGCCGTAGGCAATGTTTTCGCGAATCGTACCCGTGTAGATCCATGTGTCCTGCAAAACCATTCCGTACATGGCTCTCAGCTCGCTTCGGCGCATATCGCGGATATCCTCGCCTCCCACTTCGATGATTCCCTCGCGCACGTCGTAGAACCTCATCAACAGGTTGATAAGCGTGGTTTTTCAGCAGCCAGTGCGACCTACTATAGCCACGCGCTGACCCCTTTACACCGACACCATTACGTTTTA
>CAMWRN010000108.1 GCA_947176675.1 uncultured Clostridia bacterium
CTTTCAGAGTATTCCGTGAAATGGTTGAAAAGAAGTATGGCAAGGACGGCGCAAAGGACAGGATATTCTGCACCACAGATAAGGCGAGAGGTACTTTGAAGCAGCTTGCTGATGCAGAGGGTTATGAGACGTTTGTGATTGCCGATGATGTGGGAGGAAGATATTCGGTTCTTACTGCTGTGGGACTGCTTCCCATTGCGGTTGCGGGCTGTGATATCGATGCAATCATGGCTGGCGCTGCTCAGGCAAGGGACGAGCTTTCCGCTGATTATGACAACAACGATTGTTATAAATATGCTGCAATAAGAAACATTCTTTACAAAAAGAACAAGTCCATTGAGATGCTGGTTTCTTATGATCCGAGCTTTACGATGATGGCAGAGTGGTGGAAGCAGCTTTTTGGCGAGAGCGAGGGCAAGGACAACAGGGGAATTTATCCGTCGTCCGCTATCTTCTCGACAGACCTTCACTCTATGGGTCAGTTTATTCAGGACGGCTCACGCATAATGTTCGAGACCGTTGTGGATATAAAAAAGCCTAAGAAGGATTTCTTCCTTGAAAATGACAGCGAAAATCTGGACGGACTGAATTTCCTTACCAATCAGAATATGTCTGTCGTAAACAGAAAGGCTTTTCAGGGTACTGTTCTGGCTCATACCGAGGGAGGAGTTCCCAACATCGTCCTTGAGCTTGATGATACTTCTGAAAAAACTTTCGGATACATGGTTTACTTCTTTGAGATGGCTTGTGCGGTAAGCGGCTATATGCTCGGCGTTAACCCGTTCAATCAGCCGGGCGTTGAGAGTTACAAGAAGAATATGTTTGCTCTTCTTGGAAAACCCGGATATGAGGATCAAAAAGCGGCTCTTGAAGAGAAGCTGTCCGACTAAAAGTATGTTATCGCCGTGAAAAGTACGGCGTTACGTTAATAAATTATGCCTGCAAAAGGCAGAACGGAGTGTTTTTATGGTAAAAATTATCACCGGAACTAAGGGTACGGGTAAGACTAAGGTCTTAATTGATATGATCAACAGTGCGGCGAAGTCCACAAATGGTTATGTTGTATGCATCGACAAGAGCGAAAAACTCAGATATGATATCCCTCATTCTGTAAGAATCGTTGATACAGATGCTAACAACATCTACTCCTTTGAGGCTTTCTATGGTCTCGTTGCGGGACTTGTTGCGGGCAACTACGATATCAAGGAGATATTTGTTGACTCTATCCTTAAAGTAGGCGGCGCTGATTTTGAGGCTCTCGGAGCTATGCTTAACAAGATCGAAAAGCTCACAGGAGAAGAGGTTGAGGTCGTATTTACGGTTTCCGCAGATAACGGCGATCTTCCCGAAAGCGTTTCAAAATATTCTGTAAAATAATTTTGGCAAAAACTATTGACATATTCGGATAAATATGTTATAATATTTTTTGTTATGTTTGGGGTGTGCTATGATTATTGACTTGAAACAGCTTTACAATGTTGTCGGTGAACGGCTTTCGATTGATTATACCATCGATAAGGAAAAGTTGGATTCTGTAAAGGGTTATAGCTTTTTTGACCCCATAACGATTAAAGGCGCGGTTATAAACCGTGCGGGTATTGTGATGCTTGATTTTAAAGCGGACTTTGTCTTGCATGGTTGCTGTGACAGGTGTCTTATTGAGTTCGAACGCAGTTTCAGCTTTGAATTTTCTCATATCCTTGTTCGTTCGCTTAACAGCAGCGGCGATGAGTACGATGATTATATCGTAACGGAATCTGATAAGCTTGATATGGACGAACTTGCGCTGACTGACTGTCTGCTGCAATTACCGTCGAAAATGCTCTGCAAGGAGGATTGCAAGGGTTTGTGTCCTGTCTGCGGAACGGATTTGAATGAAAACAAATGTGACTGCTGTGAAGCAGAGAATGTAATTGGATAGGAGGTGCTGAATAATGGCAGTACCAAAGAGAAAAGTATCTAAAGCAAGACGTGATAAGAGACGTTCGGCTGTTTGGAAGTTGGACGCACCTGCGTTCTCAAGATGCTCACACTGCGGAGCTTTGACTGCTCCCCACAAGGTTTGCAAGAATTGCGGATATTATAAGGGCGTTGAAGTTATCAATAAGGAAGCTTAATCTTGTGTTAAAAGAACCGGAGGAGGGGAAGCCTTCCTTCGGTTTTTTCCGTAGAAAGGGATTTGCATATGGCGGTTGAAATAAAATCTGTGGTGAAAGGTTCGCCTGTCAGCGGCTTAAATGTCCGCGCGGGAGATATTTTGGTATCGGTTAACGGTCATGATATTTCCGATGTGTTGGACTATATGTACTATTCTGCGGAAATTAAAACAGAGCTGCTTATAGAACGCGGCAGCAGTCTTCATACGATTTTGGTTACCAAAAGCGAATATGACGATCTCGGACTGGAGTTTGAGACCTTTCTCATGGACAAGAAGCAGAGCTGCTGCAATAAATGTATTTTTTGCTTCATAGACCAGATGCCGCCCAATATGCGTGAGACTCTTTATTTTAAGGACGATGACGCGCGGCTATCCTTTTTGCAGGGAAATTATGTTACCCTGACGAATTTAAGTCAAAAGGATATTGACAGAATTATCCAAATGAAGCTTAGCGTCAACATTTCGGTGCATACTACCAATCCCGAGCTTCGGTGCAAAATGATGAATAATCGCTTTGCTGGTGAAAAGCTTGACTACCTGCGGCAGTTTTCCGAGGCTGGCATTTCCATGAACTGTCAGATAGTGTTGTGTCCCGATGTAAACGACGGGGCGGAGCTTGAACGCACCTTAACCGATTTGGGAAATCTTATGCCGAATATACAAAGTGTGGCAGTTGTACCTGTCGGACTTACCAAATTTCGCGACGGACTTTATCCTTTGAAACTTTTTGACAAGGACGGCGCGGGTAAGGCACTTGACCTTATTGAAAAATTTCAGCAGGAATTTTTGGAGAAATATGATACAAGACTTGTTTTTCCCGCGGACGAGTTCTACATTACTGCGGAGCGGACGCTGCCGCCTGCCGAGGCTTATGAAGAATACTCACAGTACGAAAATGGTGTGGGTATGTTACGTTCACTTATTGATGAGTTTGAACGCGCCTGCGATATGGCGGAAGATGATGAGATAAAGCTGTGCAGCACCTCGCTTGCAACTGGGGAGCTTGCTTATAAGTATATTTGCGAACTTGTTGAAAATGCCCAAAAAAAGTGGCATACTATAAATTGCAGGGTATATAAAATTATAAACGATTTTTTTGGAGAGACTATTACCGTTACTGGACTTATTACCGGGCGCGATTTGATCGCTCAGCTTAAAGGTAAGCCGTTGGGTGACACACTTTTGTTGTCGACAAGTATGGTTCGCAGGGACGATATGGTTTTTCTGGACGATATAACGGTCGCCGATGTTGAACGAGAACTCGGTGTATCAGTAAGAATTGTTGAAAACGACGGTTTTGAGCTTTTCGACGCGATAAGCGGAAATTAACGGAACGGAGATGATAGTATGGCTTTACCGATAGTTGCGGTAGTAGGCAGACCTAATGTTGGAAAATCCACGCTTTTTAACAAGCTTGTGGGTAAACGGCTGTCCATCGTTGAGGATACTCCCGGCGTTACGCGGGACAGAATTTATTCGGAATGCGAGTGGCGCAATAGGAAATTTATGGTCGTTGATACGGGAGGTATCGAGCCATCCAGCGATGATGTGATATTGTCCCAAATGAGACGTCAGGCAGAGCTGGCGATACAAAAGGCGGACGTTATAGTTTTTCTCACCGACCTGCGTACAGGCGTAACTGCCGATGATTACGAGGTATCAAGAATGCTTAGAAAAAGCGGAAAGCCAATTGTTCTCTGTGTTAATAAGTGTGATTCTATCGGAGAACCTCCCGCAGAATTTTATGAATTCTATAGTCTGGGACTGGGAGATCCTGTGGCTATATCTGCGGCTCACGGTCACGGTTCGGGAGATATGCTGGACGAGGTTTTCAAGTATTTTCCCGAAAACGATGATGAGGAATATGACGAGGAGTACATTAAAGTCGCTGTCATCGGTAAGCCTAACGTTGGAAAATCCTCGCTTATAAATCGAATTGCAGGAGAGGAACGTGTTATTGTTTCAGACATTGCAGGAACTACCCGCGACGCTACAGATACTGTTATCGAGAACGAACACGGCAAGTATGTCTTTATAGATACGGCGGGAATTCGCCGCAAGTCAAAAGTGCTGGAAAAGATTGAGCACTACAGCGTTCTGCGGGCATATATGGCTGTTGACCGTTCGGACGTGTGCGTTATTATAATCGACGCTACGGTTGGATTTACCGAGCAGGATTCAAAGGTCGCGGGATATGCTCACGAGCAGGGAAAAGCCTGCATTGTTGCCATAAACAAATGGGACGCGGTAGAGAAAACTACGGGCACAATGGACGAATTTACCAATAAGCTTAAAGAGGATTTTAGCTTCATGTCGTATGTACCGTTTATATTTATTTCGGCGAAAACGGGACAGCGTGTGGAAAAGCTTTTCGATATGATAAACGATGTGAACCGTCAGAACAGTATGCGTGTTTCAACCGGTATGCTTAACGATGTTTTGTCATATGCTACGACCCGCGTTCAGCCTCCCTCCGATAAAGGCAGACGTCTTAAAATTTACTATATGACACAACCGTCCACAAAGCCCCCTACCTTTGTTGTTTTTGTAAACAGAGCCGATCTTTTCCATTTCTCATACCAGCGTTATCTGGAAAATCAGATTCGGCAGACTTTCGGTCTGACAGGTACGCCTGTGAGATTTATTACCCGCGAGCGCGGAAGAGAAGATGTTAAATAGGAGAGATCCGTTATGGTTAAAATTATTGCAGCAGGCGTTATTTCGGTTATAATTTCATATCTTCTGGGAAGCTGCAATTCCTCGATAATCGTTGTAAGGCTTCTCAAGCATGAGGATATCCGCGAAAAGGGCAGCAAAAATGCAGGGCTTACAAACACTTTACGTTGCTATGGAAAATTTCCTGCGCTTCTTACGTTGATAGGAGATCTTGGCAAGGGTATCGTTGCTGTTCTGATTAGTATATTTGTGTTTAGTCTTATGGTCGGCAGCGGTAATTTTGACCGCCAGACAGTCGGCTACATATCGGGTATTGCCGCAATAGTAGGGCATATTTTTCCGATATATTACGGCTTTCGCGGCGGCAAGGGAATTCTTGTATCCAGCTCTATCCTGATCGTTATCGATCCGCTTACCTTTGCGATCATAATTCCTTTCTTTGCAGTGGTGCTGCTTATTTCAAAGTATGTGTCGGTAGCGTCAATTTCATCGGCGGTTTTTTATCCTATACTGACGTTCCTGCTGCATTACTTTGTTGAAAACGAACCGCTCGGGATTTGTATTGTACACACAGTTCTGGTCGCGGTAACAAGCGCGCTTCTTATCTATATGCACAGAGCAAATATTCAACGTCTTAAAAACGGTACGGAAAACAAGTTTTTCGGTAAGAAAAAACAGGAGGGATCGGATAAAAATGGCTGATTTTACAATTCTCGGAATGGGCGGATTCGGTTTAAGTCTGGCAGTAATGCTTAACAATTTCGGGCATAATGTTACGGTATGGTCTGCGTTTGAGCAGGAGGTGGAGGATATCCGCCGCGACGGTGAAAACAAGCAGAAGCTTCCAGGGGTAAAGATAAGCGACGAGATCAGGCTCACTAACGATATAAGCCTTGTCAAGGACGCTGACATCGTGATCTTCGGTATCCCCACCAGAAAGCTCCGTGAGGTGGCAAAAAAAGCGTCTCCGCATTTGTCGGCGAATACTGTTGTTGTAAACACCGGAAAGGGTCTTGAGGACGACACTCTGAAAAGAATGAGCGAGGTCCTTGAAGAGGAGCTTCCGGTAAACCAGCCGATCGTGGTTTTGAGCGGTCCTTCTCACGCCGAGGAGGTTGCTCTCGGTATGCCGACTACGGTTGTTGCCGCATCAAAGGAAAGCAAATATTCCGACTATATCCAAAGTGTTATGTCCAACAATACTTTTCGGATTTACATTAATAACGATCTTGTGGGCTGCGAGCTTGGCGGTTCTCTTAAAAATGTAATAGCTCTTTGTGCGGGAATTTGTGACGGAATGGGATTTGGAGACAACACCAAAGCCGCTCTTATGACCCGCGGTATCACTGAGATAGCGCGTCTTGGTGTTGCTCTCGGCGGAAAAACCGAGACCTTTGCGGGACTTACGGGAATAGGCGACCTTATTGTGACCTGTACAAGTATGCACAGCCGAAACCGCCGTGCGGGAATGCTTATCGGTCAGGGCGTCGACCCGGAACAGGCGGTCGTTCAGGTCGGAACAGTTGAGGGGTATATTTGCACCCGAGCTGCCTATAATCTTGCCAAAAAAGTAGGTATAGATATGCCTATTACAGAGCAGTGCTACCGTGTGCTTTTTGAGGGTATCAGCGCGAAAGCTGCGGTAAACAATCTTATGGGCAGACCCAAACGCCATGAGGCTGAAACAGTCTGGGTGGATTGAACGAATAAAAAACAGAGCAAGCTCTTGAGGTTTGCTCTGTTTTTAGTTAATGCTGAGTAAAAGTTTTTAAAAAGCCGTTTTGTCAATGATATAGATAATGTAAAAGAATTTTGACAAGGAAAAGATGAAATGTCAAAGGCTTTTGATTGACAAAATATTTGATGACATCTATAATGTGTACAGAAAGGGACGTGAAGCCTGTGGATATTGGAAATAAAATAAAAAATGCAAGAATGCAATCCGGTCTTACTCAAGAAGCGGCAGCAGAGATTCTTGGGGTAAGCCGTCAGACAATATCAAATTGGGAGAACGAGAAAACATATCCCGACATTGTGAGCGTTGTTAAAATGAGCGATCTATATAATATCAGTCTTGATCGTTTACTGAAGGAAAACAGTACAGAGTCGGGTTATTTGGATTACCTTGACGAAAGTACAGATATTGTTGCGAGTAAGAACAAACTGACAAAAATAATTTTAACCGTGTCGTACCTTGGAATTTGGGCGTTTTCACTTATTGTATTTTGGCTTTTTATAAGCGGCTCGGACGCAATAGGCTATAGTTTGATGTTTTTATGGATATTGCTTCCGATCACAACATTTGTTATTTCTTTATTGATCGGAAAAAATAATTACCGCGGAAAATGGTTTTTTTCGGTTATATTCGGAATTATGTATATGCTCGCCGAATATGCAACGTTTCAAGCTGCCAATATGGCTGCGTTTGACAAATTCAATATGCCGACATTAGAAATGATACCTGTCGGTGCGGCAATTTCTTTGTTTGGACTGGGAGTAGGTTCGCTAATAGATTACTTTCATAAAAAAAGTTAAAAACGATCGCCGATCGGATATTTTCTAAAAATATAAAAGCAGCTACAGGCGTTAGTCTCGGCTGCTTTTGTTCTATATGTACATCTCCGCAATTCTGCAAAGATCAATCAATTATCGGTATATTATTTCAAACATATTGTATACCAGTATTGCAGCAAGAGCAATGTTGAATATCAGCGACATGATAACGTAAGCGGTTTTTGTTGATTTTTTCGGAAACTTATAAGCCAGAACGCCCACAAGGCAGCTTGA
>CAMWRN010000109.1 GCA_947176675.1 uncultured Clostridia bacterium
CCCTCCACAAGCTCGGTGATAGAGCTCATTATTCTCAGCTTGGCAGCTTTAAGCTCCTTCGGAGAACCGTCCGTAACGGCGATCTCCTCTGCGGGTATGACCTTGCCGAACCGAAGCGTCAGCTTTGAGCGGAAGTGCAGCTTTTCCCCCTCGAAAACAATTCCGCAGGGGAGAACGTCCGCACCCGATCTTGCGGCGATAAGAGCAACGCCTGTTTTGCCCTTACCCACCTTGCCGTCCTTTGAGCGAGTTCCCTCTGGAAAAATTACAAGATGCCTGCCCGATTCGAGAATTCCCACTGCATCGTCTATTACCTGCAAGTCGCCCGCGCCCCTCTTTACCGGAAAAGCTCCCAGCTTTGTGATGAACCAGCCGAAAAGCCTGTTCTTGAAAAGCTCCTCCTTAGCCATATATGTAACGGGCTTTTTCATTGGCATTGTAAGGATAACCGGATCGGCGTAGCTGCGGTGATTGGAAGCCATAACCAAAGCCTTGTCCTGCGGAATATTTTCCGTTCCCTCGATGTGAAAATTGTAAAAAAGCTTGTACACGCCCATAGTGACGTATCTTACAAAAGCGTTCATTGATTCCCTCCTATAAAATTTTGCTCAGCCCCTCTGAGGGGACTTCATAAAGTAAAAAGCTGCTGTTAGGAAGCGATTATGCCTTGCGGGGACACCCGCCCTCCTTTACGCCTGTTTTTTCGATAATAATATTTATCAGCATATCCACCGCGCCATGCAAGTCCACGTTTGTGGTATCGCACAATACTGCGTCCTCTGCCTGTCTCAGGGGAGCGATCTCACGGTGCATATCGGCGTAGTCGCGCTTGTTCACGTCTTCAAGAACTTCTTCAAAGCTGACCTGCTCACCATTTTCGGTAAGCTCCTTGTGCCTCCGTTTGGCACGTTCCTCCGCGGAGGCGGTAAGGTAAATTTTCACGTCCGCGTTCGGCAGGACGACTGTACCGATGTCCCGACCGTCCATAACAACGTTGTTTTCGGCGGCAATTTTCTGCTGCAAACTAAAAAGGAAGTCTCTCACCCTTGGAATTACCGACACCTCCGAAGCTCCCATAGACACCTCTGGAGTACGAATTTTGTCGGAAACGTCCTCGCCGTTTAAAAATACCCGCTGTTCGCCGTTAATGTATTTCAATTCGGGGACTATATTCTGTAAAAGCTTTTCCACTGCCTCAGCGTTATTAACGTCCCTGCCCTGTGCCAGAACATAATAGGCAATGGCGCGGTACAGCGCTCCCGTGTCAACGTAAATAAATCCAAATTCTTTTGCGACGGATTTTGCAATTGTGCTTTTTCCTGCTCCTGCGGGACCGTCTATGGCTATGTTTATTGACATATTTTTACCTCCCGAATATTTTTCATTTCCAAGCGCGTTAATTATCGTATCAAGAGTTTCTGAAACACTTTTTTGTTTAAACCTTCTACATACTTTTCCCTGCCGCAACCGCAGTACAAAAAGCAATCTGCAAATTAAATCCACCCGTATAGGCGTCAATATCAAGGACTTCCCCCGCCCAAAAAAGTCCCTGCACCAGCTTGGACTCCATGGTTTTCGGGTTCACCTCGGAAAGCTTCACACCGCCGCTTGTGATTATCGCCTCGCTAAGGGGACGGAAATCCCGCACCGTTACGGGAAAATTTTTCAAAAGTTTAACAAGTCCCGCACGCTCCATTTTCGTGACGGAATTCACCTGCTTTTCGGGAGTGATACCCGACAGTTCAACCACAACGGGTATCATTTTAGAGGGCAGAAGCTTTGAAAGCGAATTCGCAAAAATTCTGTTTGGATTTTCGGAAAAATCCCTTTGTATACGCTTGTCCAAAGCGTTATCGTCAAGAGCAGGCTTCATGTCAATAAGGATTTTGTAACGTCCCCGCTCCATTTCCCGAATGTGACTGGAGGCGCTTAAAATAAGCGGTCCCGACACTCCGAAATGGGTAAACAGCATTTCTCCCTGCTCCTTGAAAACGGTCTTATTTTTCTTGCTGTCCCGAACCGTCACGCTGACATTTTTAAGGGACAGTCCCGTCATTTCAGAGCAGTACCCCTCCTCGCTTACAAGGGGGACAAGGGAGGGTTTAAGCTTTGTGACCGTGTGTCCCAGAGCCTCCGCAAATTTATAGCCGTCGCCGTCCGAACCTGTGACGGGATATGATTTTCCACCCGTTGCAATCAGTACGGACGCGGAACTAAAAACCGTGTCCCCGCACCGAACTCCCACAATAACACCGTCCTCCGCAAGAACTTCAGAAACACGCTTATGAAGCACAGTCACGCCGTTCTTTTTGCAAATCCTTTCAAGCGCGGAAACAATATCACCCGCCTTGTCGCTGACGGGAAAAACCCGATTGCCCCGTTCGGTTTTCAGCGGTACACCGAGTCCCTCAAAAAAATCCATGCAATCATAACAATTGAAGCTGCTGTAAGCCGAATACAGAAACTTTCCGCCCACTGGAATATTAGCAAAAAATTCCTCATCTGTGCATTGGTTCGTGACGTTGCATCTGCCCTTGCCGGTAATGGCGAGCTTTCTTCCCATGCGGTCGTTCCTTTCAAGCAAAAGAACATTCCTGCCCCTGCCCGCCGCCGTAGCCGCGGACATCATTCCTGCTGCGCCGCCGCCTATGACAATACAGTCGTAATAATTATTGTTCATAAAGTTTTCCTCATAAGAGCTTTTCCGATTTGCTTTTCTGGGACGACGTAAGGTCGTAGTCCTGATCGTCGGAGCTTTCGTACACCTCGTACTCGTCAAATATCCTGTTGAGACGTTCGTAGCCGTTCACAACATAGTCGCTCTTTCTCATTCCCACCGCAACGATAAGCGCGTTTATCACGCTCATGGGAGCCACAAGGGAGTCCGCAAAGGAAACCATATCGCTCCGCGCCAGCAGGATATTGTCCGCATATTCCGCAAGAGGAGAAGCCTTGCTGTCGGTTATGGCGATTACTTTTGCGCCCTGCCCTGAAGCATACCTGAAAGCTTTCACCGTATGCTTTGAGTACCTCGGGAAGCTTATGCCGATCATAATGTCCCCCTCGCCGATATTGAGTATCTGCTCAAACATTTCGCTTGTGGACGTGGTGTGTACAAGCTTCACGTTCTCAAACATCATGTTGAAGTAGAAAGACAGAAATCTTGCCAGCACTGCTGCCGAACGTGCGCCTATGACGTAAATGTTCTTAGCCTGACAAAGGGTGTCCACCGTGCGGTAGAACTCGTCCCGATCGCCCTCTTCAAGGGTCTTGCGTATCTTGTCCATGTCCATGTTGAGGACCCGCTCGTATACGTCTCCGCCGCCAAGCTGATCGTTCATCACGTTCACACGCTGAGCCGTGGTAAGCTTATTGCTTGTGTACTCCTTTAAGGCTCGCTGCAGCTCGGGATATCCCTCGAAGCCAAGCTCGGTGGCAAAGCGCACTACCGTAGATTCGCTCACGCCCACAATCTTGCCCAACTTTGAAGCGGTCATAAAGGCAGCTTTGTCGTAGCTTTCGGTGATGTACTCGGCAATTTTTCTGTGTCCCTTTGAAAGGGAGGGCATGATCTCTTTAAGCTTATTGAAAAGATTTGCATTAGGTTCGGGTGACATAGTAAAGTCCTCCTTGATATTTAGTCCCAAAGACTGTTTTGCAGTTTTAATATTTCCTGACGGCGTTTTTCGGTTGTCTCGATATCTTTGCGGTACATGCCGTTCTCAAACAGAACAGCGTCTCCTTCCTTGACATCATCGGCAAGACTTGAACGGGAAACCTCAATGTGTCCGTCATCGGTCTCAATGACGGCAAAACCGTCCTCAATACGGTCTACTATAAGCATGTTTACTGCTCCTTTTCGGTGGTGACGAAAATATCTTCTCCGTCGGAATAAATTATTACCGTTCCGCTTATATCATTGCGGAAACACTTTACGCCGAAGCTTTCGAGACGTTCAAGTATCTCGGCGTGAGGGTGTCCGTAGCTGTTTCCCTCACCGCACTGGATAATGCATATATCGGGCGAGACCGCTTCCAGAAACTTCTCGCTTGTGGAAGTGCTGCTGCCGTGGTGACCCGCCTTAAGCACGTCAGCGCTTACGTCAGCGCCTGAATTCAGTATGTCCTTTTCCGCTTTGGTTTCTGCGTCCCCCGTGAAAAGATAGGACGTATCGCCGTATGTCATGCGTATTACAACGGAATAATCGTTCAGATCGTCGTAGTCCGCAACGGGAGCAAGAATTTCCAGCTTTGGCGGCTGTTTTTCCATGGAAGCGGCAGTCCTGCCCGCAAGCGCGTAAACCGTTCCCGGCTTTGCCGCCGTAAGCTTCAGAGCCTTTTCCTGCAAAGCCGTGAGAAATCTTTCATAAGTTTTTGTGGTGGGAGTCATATCCGCGGAAACCTTGGGAGCAATCACCCGCTCAACGTCAATTCCCGAAATAATATCGCCCATTGCACCGATGTGATCGGAGTGAGGGTGAGTGGCAACAATGATATCAAGCTTTTCAACGCCCTGCTTTTCAAGATATTTCAGCACCGTGTCGGCGTTTTCCCTTTCTCCGCAGTCAATAAGAACAGCCGCGCCCTCCCACTTAATAAGGGAGCAGTCGCCCTGTCCCACATCTATATAGTGTATTTCAAGATCAGCGTCCTTGTCTATGAAGCTGTTCACCGCCGACGCCGGCACTTCCGTGTCGCCGAATTCAAGATAGGAGCTGAAACAGAACGCCGCTCCCATAAGCATCAGCAGGAAAAGCAACACGGGGGATATGCCTAACCCCTGCGCCGTTTTTGCCGCCGCCCTTGATCTTGATGATGATTTTTTTCTTTGCGCCATTTTTATGCTCCTTTCCGTTTGGAAGATAGAGGTTAGAGGATAGATATTAGAATTTTACGGTGCAAATCCGCCGATTATTGAATAATACCCAACAGTTTCTAACATAAATGAAACAAGCGCCCATATCAATACCCATAGCTGTATGCTGAAAATAATTTTTACAGCGTTTCCATATTTATAGCTTGGATTGAACAGAGTACCTATGACCGCTCCCAAACCGCCGAATGGCAATGACAGAATTACCCCCGCAGCAGGCTTGTCATTTGCAACCAAAAGCATTGCAGCCATATTTATTATAATCAAAACAACGCCTGCAATAACCGCCGCGGCAAGTAACCAGATAGCTACAAATAAACCTAACGCCGCAAACTGTTCGCTTAGAAAATCCAAAAGAATTGCCAAAATGCCTATTATTGCGACAGTCCAACACGGGTGCTTTTTGATAAAATCCATTTTTACCGTCCCCTCTTTTTCACGCTTTTGCGGACGTTTCCTCCGTTTTTGGTATGCTTATTTCCGCTCTTTGAGGACTGTTTGTTTTTCTCTCGCTCCCGCTGTTCCGCAAGATACTTAGCGTCGGGCTTCACAAGAAAATCCTTTCCGTTTCCTATCAGATCGGTGCGGTGAGCTTTCTGCAAAGCCTCAATGACCCGCCGTTGATTGTCGGGACGGAAGTACTGCAATAACGCCCGCTGCATACCCTTTTCCTCGGCGGTTCTGGGGACGTACACTTCCTCCATTGTGTAGGGGTCAAGCCCCGTGTAGAACATACAAGTTGAGATAGTTCCGGGTGTGGGGTAAAAGTCCTGAACCTGCTCGGGACGGATACGCAGGCTTTTCAGGAACAGCGCAAGCTCCACCGCCTCTTTCAGCGTACTGCCGGGGTGCGAGGACATCAGGTACGGCACAAGGTACTGCTCCTTACCTACCTGCCCCGTTATCTTATAAAATTTGTCCTGAAATTTTTTATATGCTTCAATATGCGGCTTGCCCATTTTATCAAGCACCACCGCTGAGCAATGCTCGGGAGCGACCTTCAGCTGACCGCTGACATGGTGCTCGATAAGCTCACGCATGAACTCGTCGTCCCTGTCCTCGATAAGATAATCATAGCGTATGCCGCTGCGTATGAAAACCTTTTTTACCTTTGGCACGGCTCGTATTTTTCGGAGCAGATCAAGGTACTCTTTATGGTCTACCTCCAACGCTTTACAGGGTTCGGGGGCAAGGCATTTTTTTCCTTTGCACAAGCCATGCTCCATCTGCTTGTGACAGCTCGGCGCGCGGAAGTTTGCGGTAGGTCCTCCCACGTCGTGAATGTACCCTTTGAAATTCGGCAAAGTCGTCAGCAGTCTTGCCTCGGCAAGAATACTTTCCTCGCTGCGGACGGCTATTTTCCGCCCCTGATGAAGTGCAATGGAACAGAAATTACAGTTCCCGAAGCAGCCCCGATTGTGAGTTATGGAAAACTCCACCTCTTTTATCCCGGGAACACCGCCCTCTTTCTCGTAAATAGGGTGGTAAGTCCGCATATATGGCAAGGCGTAAACTTTATCAAGCTCCTCTGTTGTGAGGACGGGGGACGGCGGTAACTGCACAAGCATAAAACGTTCCTGCCGCTGAATGATTGTCCTGCCGTAAATCTCGTCCTGCCAGTCGTACTGCTGACGGCAAGCCTTTGCGTAGGACTTTTTATCCTCACGGCACAATTTCAGAGATGGACATTCAACTGCCCCGTAGGGCGTATCCTCTGGCTTGCAGAGATACGCCGTACCACGAATATCCGTAAGACTATGCACGTCCTCGCCGTTTGCAAGACGTGTACATATCTCGGCGATCTGGTGCTCACCCATGCCGTACATGAGAATGTCCGCGCCGCTTTCCTCCAAGATAGAGGGACGGACAGCGTCGTCCCAGTAGTCGTAGTGGGCGAACCGCCGCAAAGATGCCTCCAAGCCGCCTATACCGATAGTAATATCTCCGTAAGCCTCGCGTATCTTTTTGCAGTACACAATAACCGCGCGGTCGGGACGTTTTCCCGCCATTCCCCCCGCTGTGTAAGCGTCGTCCGAACGCTTTTTCTTTGCGGAGGTGTAGTGCGCTACCATGCTGTCAATATTTCCCGAAGTCACCATAAAGCCGTAACGGGGTCTGCCCAAGCGCATAAAGTCCCACGTGGAATGCCAGTCAGGCTGGGCGATTATACCCACGGTATATCCGAGACTTTCAATGACCCGTGAAATTATAGCAATGCCGAAGCTGGGGTGGTCGACGTAGCTGTCCCCCGTCACGCAGATGAAGTCCAGTTGGTCGATACCCTGTTCAAGCAGTTCCTGTTTTGAGATTGGTAAAAACGGCATGGTAAGCCCTCCGATTTATTAAAAGTGTGAACCGATATAATATATTGAACCATAACCTAATGCACAAAGCCATATGTGTGCATTAAAAATAATTCTTACAGCCTTTTTGAATTTATAATCACGATTGAACAATGTTCCGCCCAATGCTCCCAAAGAGCCGTAAAGTATCGCAAATATCAAACCCGCATAAGGATTATCATCACTTACTTTACCAACAATAACAATAAAAGCTGCTATGTTAAATATGGTTATTAATATGATTAAAGGAAAAAATGGAAATTTCAAAAAAAGAATTGCACCAATAAACCCGATAAATGCTATGCTCTCAAAAAAGCAGCTTGATACCGAAAGAGCCGCACCCACCAAATTCA
>CAMWRN010000110.1 GCA_947176675.1 uncultured Clostridia bacterium
GTCACAGCGGCATCGCTTCCGATGGAACAATTGGCGGCTGGAGCGCAGACATTAATATAAAAAAAGATTTACTTGAATTTGAAAAAAACTGCCCGAAAGGAGGAATTATATGCACAGTCACAGCGGCAAAAAAATTTTTCTGGCTTATGCTTTGCTTTGTGCAGTTATACTTTCCTCCTGTAACAGCGGAGAAAATATTTCCTCCGCTTCGGATACAACAGCCTCGGTCACGGCGGTTTTCGATACAGATACAAACGATACGGTGACTTCCGATTCGGAACCATTGTCAGAAGCCGATACCGAAAGCGTTTCCATTACGTCGGAAACGGAAGCTTCTATAACGGGAATCGAGTCCGATCGGACTGTTCCCGATACGGATATTTCGGAAACGTCAGCTTCGAGATCAACAGTTTCCAACACGACCGAAACAGTTTTAACGGAGTCCGCTCCCGTTTCTGAAATTAGTACTACGACGGCGGATGCACCCGAGCTTTCGGAAACGGCGAGCATTGCGGAAACAACGGCAACAAAGCCTGTCGAGGTAATTATTCCCGATGTGAAAGTTCCGCTTGCAAACGGCACCTCTGTTTTTTTAGAGGAAAAGGCGGAGCTTGATTACGGAAACGCTTCGGACGGTTATATCTCTGTGGTCTACAAGGGTTCAAGCGCACAGGCAAAGCTGAGGATTGCAAACGGAAACGTTCAGTACGATCACGATATTTCAACCGACGGCACGCGCGACTTTATCCCTCTTATGGGCAGCGGAAGCTATACTGTAAAGGTGTACGAGCATATCTCCGGAAAAAATTTTGCACCGATCCTTTCGGGAGAATTTGAGGTGTCGATCAAAAACGAGAACGATACCTACCTTTATCCAAACAAATATGTGAACTATGGAAAAAATTCGGAGTGCGTGAAAAAAGCCGCGGAGGTATGTGTGGGAAAAAGCGGAGATGTTGAGGAAATAGCCGCAATATTCGGGTATATTTCCGAAAATATTTCTTACGACAAACAGCTTGCCGCTACGGTTCAGAGCGGATATATCCCTGACCCCGACAGGACTCTTGCTTCGGGGAAGGGGATATGTTTCGACTACGCTTCGCTTTTTGCGGCTATGTGCCGTTCGAGAGGTATTCCCACAAGACTTGTGATAGGCTATGCAGATCCTAACATATACCATGCGTGGAACGAGGTCTACACCGATGAAACAGGCTGGATAACCCCCGAACTTTTTTTAAAGAAAAAAGGGTACAACATTGCGGACGCAACGTTTTATTCCAGCAATTCCGATAAGAAAAAAATTGCGGACTATATTTCCAATGACGGGAATTATTCCGCGGTATACAGATATTGACGGAGGGAAGCATATGTCAGTCAAAATTCTTACCAATGAAGAAACTGCATTTTTCTGCGAACAGCTTGCGATGATATTAGAGGCGGGTATACCTGTTGCGGACGGACTGGAGGTATTTGCCGAAGACTCGGGAGACAAACGCTTCAAGGAAATCTCCGATATTTTAGCGGAGCATATGAGCAGCGACGATTCCGCGCTTTTCACAGCTATGGAAAGATCGGGGATATTTCCCGAATATGCCGTTAAAATGGTGAAGATAGGTTCTGTTACCGGACGGTTGGAGGATACCCTCAACGGACTGTCGGACTACTACTCAAAAAGGGCGGAGCTGAGACAGACCGTCAAGAGCGCGGTGTCCCACCCTCTGCTGCTGCTGGCGATGATGACGGCGGTCATAGTGGTAATGGTCATCAAGGTAATACCTATGTTCCGTGAAATATTCATGCAGTTTGACGAAAGCGCGGCAGCTGTTGTGGAGGAGAGTATTTCCTTTGCATACGGTCTTGGAACAGCCGTTATGGTGATACTTCTTGCCGCGCTGTCGGTAACTCTTGTTATAGCAGTGCTTATGCAGATACCGGCGGCGAGACGGAAGCTTTACGGTATATTCACAAACTTCGTGCTGATGGGGAAAATGTCCGAAACGGTGGCAATGGCTGACGTTACGGGAGCAATGAGCATGATGACCGCCTGCGGTATAACTCCCGAGCAGACGCTGGAGCTTGCGGCGGAGCTTACCGAAAACAAAAAGGTACGGCGCAGGATAAAGGACTGTGAGGCTATGGTGCTGGACGGAGAATATTTTGCGGACGCTATAGGCAAATCCAAGCTTCTTCCGTCTATCTACGCACGTTCCCTTAAGGTTGCTTATAAGTCGGGAGCTTTTGATGCGGCTTGGAAAAAGATAGACGAGCGTCTCGGACGGGAATGCGACAGGAAGATATACGGTGCGGTATCCTTTATCGAGCCTGTGATAATAGGTATTCTTGCCATTATAATCGGCGCGGTACTGATAGCGGTAATGCTGCCTATGACGGACATCATCACCGCTATAGGCTGATATTATTTTTATAAAAAATTCGTGAGGAAAGGCAGCTGTCGGCTTTATGAAAAAAAAGAATCCCAACAGGCTTTATATACTGTCGGCGGTGCTGTTTATCGCGGTGGCGGCATGGTTTGTGGTATCGGTGAACAACGCGGATTCCGCAGCCGGCGAGAAGCGTTCTCAGGCGGTGTACAATTCCATTATGAACGGTGCGTCGCTGTGCTACTCTATCGAGGGAGAATATCCTCCAGATCTGGAATACCTTGAGAAAAATTACGGCATAAGGGTCAACAGCGACAAATACATTGTGGACTACAGCTATTTCGGAGCGAATATCCGTCCTACGGTGACGGTCATTGAAAAGGAGGGGGCAAAATGAACGGTCCCGGATCGAAGCGTCTTGCGGAAACGGTAAGTTCCGCGGCGAGCATGACGCTGTTCCTGATATTTTCAATGTGCTGTCTTATAATTATAACCGTTGCCGCGTCGGCATACGGACGGATAAGCGGCAATTATGACAACACCTTCAACTCTGCGGCTGCGGTAAGGTACATAACAAACAAGATACGTGCAAGCGGGGAAACGGAGGTAATTTCGGAAAGCGAACTTCTGCTCCGTGACGACGGGTATGTTACAGTCATCTATCACAGTGAGGGCGCAGTTTGGGAAAGGCTTTACCCGGAGGGTGAGTCTCCCGTGGCAAGCGGAGGAGAGCGAATGTTCAGTGCGGAAAAACTTCTGATAGAAGAAAGCGAAGGAGCGGTCAGAGTTACCGCAGAGGACGGGGGCAGTTCGTTTACAGCCTATTGCCGCGGTTCGCTGAGTTAACGGTACACACAGGATATTCGGTTTTGCGGAAACAGTGTAAAAATAAATCAGGAAAGGAGCGCTGCGGCTGTGAAAAGTCCTATAAAGTCAGTTCCCGCAGGGGGACGGCTCAATCTTTTCTTTATGGAAATGATAATAGTTCTGCTTTTTTTCGGTATCGCTTCGGCAGTGATACTAAACGCATTTGCGGCTTCGGACAGACTTTCACGCGAGAGCGGATGGCTTGAAAGAATGTCTTTCTGCGCTCAGTCGGCTGCGGAGGTTTTTTCCGCCACGGGAAGTCTTTCAGAAACTGCGGAAGAGCTGTTCGGACTGACGGTTTCGGATTCGGACGAGGTTGTTGTTCCGCTTGACGAAGGCTGCGTTTACAGTCCCGAAAGCGCAGCGCTCCTTATGACCATGACTGTTTCCGAAGATAAGACGGAGGGGCTTATGGAAATGCATATAGTTTTCACGGACGGCAATGACGAAAGCGGCGAAACGCTTTACGAGGTACGGTCGGGAGCATATCTTCCTCCGAAAAGGGCGGTGAACGGAATTGGACGGTAAGGCAGACGGAAGGAAAAACAGCCGTCCCGCAGGAATAGGAACGGGATATCTTTCACTGATGATGATATTTGTAACGCTGTGTCTTACGGCTTTGGCGGCGCTTTCCTTTTCCGCGGCGCGGAACGAAAAAAAATTCAGCGCAAGAAGCGCGGACTATACGGCGGAGTATTATGCCGCCGACTTGGAAGCGAAAAGGACTCTTGCGGAAATAGATTCGATCGTGAGCGGCTGCTCCGACTACAGAGATTTCATGATGCTTGCGGAGCTTGACGAGGTAAGCGGTGCGGAGTATGAAATCCTCCACGACGGTCTTGCGGTAAGCTGGAAGACACCGATAAACGACAGGCAGAATATTTTGTGCAGAATAAAGTTTTCCGCGGGCGAATTTGAGATATTGAGCTGGCGGACGGTATCCTCGGGCGAAACGGAGGAAGCTCCTCTGGGAGTATGGCTGGGTGAATGAAATAATTAAAGCTTGCGAAAGGGTGAATATCCGTGAAAACGATTTTGTTTTTTATTTTGGAGCAGTATGCCGACTGGGAAGCTGCATATCTTTCCTCGGCTGTCAATATACTGGGACAGGGCGGCTTTGAGATAAAAACCGTATCGCTGACAAAGGATGCGGTCACGTCTATGGGCGGGTTCAGGACAATTCCCGATCATGACATAGATTCCGTTCCAAAAGATTACGAGGCCTTGATCTTAATAGGCGGAATGTCATGGAGAACTCCCGAAGCGAGGAAAGCTGCTTCTCTTGCGGAGGAATGCTTTGAAAAAGGGAAGATACTGGGCGGGATATGCGACGCATCGGCTTTTCTGGGAACGGCAGGCCTGCTGAACAAAGTCCCCCATACAAGCAATGACATGAATGACCTTAAACAATGGGCCGGCGAAGCCTATACGGGCGAATCACTGTATTTGCACAAGCAGGCTGTGCGCGGAGAAAACGTAATTACCGCAAACGGTACGGCAGCTCTTGAATTCGCGAAAGAAGTCCTGCTTGCACTCAAGGCAGCTTCCGAAGATAAGGTCAATGATTGGTACAATTTCCATAAGCTTGGTTATTATTGTGCGGCTATGCCTGAAATGCATTAACGTAAATCCCGTATATCGGTGAAAGGAAATGGTTGTTATGGATGTTAAGCAGATACTTATAGACGCGGTAAAAAAAGGTGCGTCGGATATATTCATGGTTTCGGGTGCGTCTCTGGCGTATAAGATAGACGGCAGAGTCGTTTCGGCGGACAGCAATTTTCTTATGCCGGACGAGATAAAGGCAGCGGTGTTTGAGATATTTTCCATTGCGGGACTGGATATAACAAGTCCCGACGATTTAAAGTGCGAAATGGATTTTTCCTTTTCTATAAAGGGAACAGGCAGATTCAGGGCGAATATATACCGTCAGAGGGGATCGTTCTCGGCTGTGCTCAGGTGTGTGCCATTTGAGCTTCCCGACAGCGCAAAGCTTGGCATACCCGAAAGCGTTATGGAGCTTTCCGAGATAAAAAGCGGTATCGTCCTTGTTACTGGTGCGGCAGGAAACGGAAAGTCCACCACCCTTTCCTGCATGATAGACCGTATCAACTCGGGCAGCGAGGGACATATAATAACAATAGAGGATCCTATAGAATTCCTCCATAAACATAAAAAATGCATAATCAGCCAGCGGGAAATAAACATAGACACAAACAGCTATGTGGACGCTTTAAGAGCGGCTCTGCGGCAGGCTCCGAACGTTATTCTCGTGGGAGAGATGCGCGATTTCGAGACTATCAACATTGCCATGACAGCCGCCGAAACGGGTCAGCTTGTGCTTTCCACGCTGCATACGAACGGCGCGGCAAACACTGTCGACCGTATTATAGACGTTTTTCCCACAAATCAGCAGCACCAAATCAGAGTGCAGCTTTCAATGGTGCTCCGCGCCGTTGTTACTCAGCAGCTTGTTCCCGCGGTCAAAGGGGGACTTGTCCCGGCGTTTGAGATCATGAATGTGAACAATGCAATCAGAACAATGATACGCGAGCAGAAAACACACCAGATCGACACGGTGCTTCAGTCCGAAGCGGGCATGCAGACCATGGACAGCTCGCTGCTGAAGCTGTTCCGCGACGGGGTAATAACTGCCGATACAGCGGTAGATTACGCTTCAAATCAGGAGCTTATGGCAAAGCGTGTTAAGACAGTATAACACTGTCGTGTGACAGCTCTGTGGAGAATTGTGCATACTGTACAAAAAAATGTGTATAAATTCTTAAATAATTATTGGCAAAAAGACTGGATTTTTTGTAGTTAATATGATATAATTTTTATAGAAAATTAAGGATGGGGAAGTATACCCTCCTTAATTAAGGAGTACGGACATTGACCAAATGCAAAAAAGTTTTGAGAGGGAGGCTTTGCATATGGAAAATAATAAGAAAAAAGCTCTTATAAAATCCGTTGCCGCATTTACTTTTGCGGTAAGTATGTTTGCCGCTCAGTCGCCCGCAGCAAGCGCGGCAGACGTAAGCGCGGCGGGTATGCTGGGTCATCAGATCGCACATGGTGAGAGTGAAGAGTCTGATGAAGCGGAAGAAGCTGTCGACACAACAGGCGATGGCGACGATGACGTAAACACAGACGAAAATGCTGTTGCAGGCGAAGCTGCTGAAGCAGTCGGCGCAGATGTAGATGATGCGGCTGAGGAATCTGCGGATGCAGAAGCTGAGGTTTCTACTGAAGAAAATGCCGAAAACGAGGCTGTAGTTGACGAAGCAATTGCTGACGAAGAAACGGATGATGCTGCTGAACCCGATGCGGTTGTGGAAAACACGGGAGCGGCTGCTGTAACGGAGGATTCCGTAACGGAAGTTTCCACTGCCGAAACCGCGGAAGAGGCTGACGAGGAAGAAGCAGAAGCTTATGTTGATAGCGTGCGTTCTATTCTCGGAGGAGCGAATGGCTACAATGTATTTGTAGAGGGTAACTATACCCAGACAGGCAATAACAATATCGATGTTGGTGACGGCGGCGGAGTTGTTGCTGTCGGCGGAAATGTCGATGTTGGTGAAGGCATAAACCACAAGGGTTCAAGCTTTGAGGTAGGCGGTTCGGTAACTGGTACTCTCCAGGGCGACAAGGTTGCAGTCGGTGAGGAATGTACAGTTGATTTTAAGACCGCATTCAACGAGTTGAGACAGACTTCTTCTGCTATTTCAAAAGTGGAAGGTACTACTGTTAGCAACGGAAGCGACAACAGTTACATCAAGTCAGAGTACGGTACTATTACATTAAAGGGAAGCGATTCCGACGTTAATGTGTTCAACATGACTGTTGATGAATTTAACGCTATGAAAACTTCTGACAGCATGGCTCTCAGATATGACGTTCCTGATGGATCTACTGTTATTCTTAATATTGTCGGCGAGGGTGATGTTAATCTCGTATTTGATTGGGGCGCTTACTATAACGGCGGCTCTCTCACAAGCGGAAATAAGACCGGCAATTCAAAAGTTATGATTAACGTTCCCGATGGAAATAATATTACGATTGCTTCCGGCGTAGGAAGTTTGCTTGCACCAAATTCGTCTGTAGGAAGTAAGGATGTAGGCTACAATCCTCATTATGAGGGTCAAGTAATCTGTAAGGAATTCAGTGGAAATATTGAGTTCGGTTCGAGTTCTTTTGACTATACAATTAAAGACACACCGGAAACCCCTGATGAACCTGACACACCGGAAACCCCCGATGAGACAGATACACCGGAAACTCCTGATGAACCTG
>CAMWRN010000111.1 GCA_947176675.1 uncultured Clostridia bacterium
GAATGAGTATCGGCGTAAGAGCCTTTGCCCGCTGTACCAGACTGCCTGTTTCCATATCAGCGCCGCGGGCCTTTTGAGCAGACATTATCTTGTCCGTTTCCTCGATAAGCGTTGGTATGAACCGCAGAGCTATAGTCATCATCATTGCAAGCTCATGAACCGGAAGCTTTATCTTTTTCAGCGGAGATAAAAGCCGTTCGATAGCGTCCGTAAGGGTTATGGGGGACGTGGTGTAGGTCAGCAGGGAGCTTCCCATTATCAGCGCAATAATGCGGATTATCATGAACGCGCTTGTGCGCAGACCCTCGTCCGTGATCTTTATGAAGCCGAGCTTTACAAGCGGCACTCCGTCCAGAAAAAATATGTTCAGCACCGATGTGAAAAGAATTATCGGAATAATAGGTTTAAGGCTTTTCAGCATAAGTTTAAAAGGAATTTTTGACAGCAGAAAGCTGATTATCAGGAAAATTCCTCCTACCGCAAGACCGAGAAAGCTGTCCGCGGAAAAAAGCATAGCGATGAACACGCCCGTAATTATTATCTTGAACCGCGGGTCAAGGCGGTGTACAACAGATTTTCCGGGGAAATACTGACCGATAGTGATGTCTTTAAGCATTTTCCCCACCTCTTTTCGCAAGGTATTCAAGAATGGTTTTGCGAGCGAATTCCACAGTATAGACGTCCGTGCGGATATCGATGCCGCTTTGTTTCAGACGGTTGAACACTCTTGTTATCTGGGGTACGGCAAGTCCGATATTTTCCAGCTCGTCCGAGCGTGAAAACACCTTTGGAGTGTCATCGTAGCAGAAAACCTCGGCTTTGTTCATAACAAGAATTTTATCGGCAAATTTTGCCATATCCTCCATGCTGTGGGAAACAAGCAGCACCGTGGATTTTTTGTGCTGATGATATTCCTTTATCTGACCAAGGATCTTGTCCCGTCCCTTTGGGTCGAGACCTGCTGTAGGCTCGTCCAGAATAAGAGCCTTTGGTTCCATAGCCATTACTCCCGCGATAGCAACACGGCGTTTCTGACCGCCCGAAAGCTCAAAGGGAGATTTATATAGGTTGTCCTTGTGAAGTCCTACAAGCTCTGCAATTTCCTTGATGCGGCGGTCTATTTCCTCGTCGGGAAGTCCCATATTTTTCGGACCGAAAGCGATGTCCTTGTAAACAGTCTCTTCAAAAATTTGGTATTCGGGGTACTGGAAAACCAGACCCACCTTAAAACGGATATCGCGTATTTTCACGTCCTTGCTCCATATATCCTCGCCGTCGATATAGACCTTGCCGGACGTTGGCTTGACAAGACCGTTAAAGTGCTGTATAAGCGTGGATTTTCCCGATCCCGTGTGACCGATTATCCCCGCCAGCGTGCCCTCTTCTATCTCAAGGTTTACATTGTTCACAGCCGTTTTTTCAAAAGGTGTGCCTATGCTGTAGGTATAGGTTAAATTTTCGGTTTTAATAACTGACATTTGAATTCCTCCGAAACGGAATACATTTTGCATTTATGCAATAATGTTTCCTGTTTATACGGTTTATGCGGTAGAACTGTTTAACTGCCGAGAAGCTTCAGCAGCGCGCTTACACATTCGTTCTCGTCTATAATATGCGTATCGGACGGCAGACCACTTTTACCCAGCAGGTACATAAGCTCAGTGACCTGCGGAACGTCCAGTCCGACTTTTTTCATCAGCTCCACATTTGAAAAGACTTCCCGCGGAACTCCGTCCATGATTATTTCGCCGTTGTCCATGACCACTATCCTGTCTGCAAGAGCGGCTTCCTCCATGTAGTGGGTTATCAGGATTATGGTTATGCCGAAGTCCGCGTTAAGCTTGCGGATCGTTTTCAGCACTTCTTTTCTGCCTTTGGGATCGAGCATAGCGGTAGGCTCGTCCAGAACTATGCATTCGGGGCGCATTGCGATTATTCCTGCAATCGCCACACGCTGCTTCTGACCTCCAGAAAGCTGGTGAGGGGAGTGCTCGCGATACTCGTACATTCCCACAGACTTCAGCGCGTCGTCCACACGCTCCCGCATTTCATCGGGAGGAACGCCCATGTTTTCAAGAGCGAAAGCTACGTCCTCCTCGACTATCGTCGCCACGATCTGGTTGTCGGGGTTCTGAAAGACCATGCCCACTCTGCGGCGTATATCGAACAGCTTTTCCTCGTCGCAGGTGTCGATGCCGTCAACATAGACCTTTCCTCCGCAGGGCAGGAGAATAGCGTTCATATGCTTTGCGATCGTGGATTTTCCCGAACCGTTGTGTCCGAGGACTGCTGTGAAGCCGCCACGCGGTATGTCCAGCGAAACGCCTTTCAGCACCTGCTTTACCGGCTTTGGAGTCTCGTTTTCCTCATATTCGTTATTGTAGTGAAATTCCACCTTTTGGGCGGAAACAATATTCTTTTCCATATCTGCACCTTATTGATGTTTTATTAGTTTTCCACAAAAATATACAGAATAACAGCAATTCCTGCTGCGGCATAAAGGATACGCAGAACGAGTATCCAAACGCCTTTGAGAGTTATTCTCCTGACGCGGAGGAAGTTATTCTGCCGCCTTGAAAAAGCCGCCCACAGCAGTATTATTCCCAGTATAACGGTTATAACCGACCGCATAGTTCCCTCCGAAAACGGGGATCACGTTTCGCTAAGAAGCTTTAGTCCGCTGACAAGAGCGACAACAAGCAGAAGCGCACCCACGGTAATATAGGTGATCTGTACCGCTTTTACTTCCTTGTCGGAAAGAGGCGTTCCCATTTTGGACTTGTAGGCTTTTCCTTTTTTTATTATTCCTACCGCAAGACAGTACAAACCGCCGAGCAGAGCTAAAATCGGCATTTTTAATATTCCTTTCGGGTTTTATTCTGACGTCCATATTGCGGTTGAACCGCAGGGGAGTACCCCTCCGCTTGCTTCAACTGGAAGACCTATCTCGTCTGCCGATACAGTTCCTCCGAATTTTGCTCCTACCGTTTCCCGCAGAATGTATGCCATTACCGACGGGGAAAGTCCCGTAGTGTAGCTGTTCAGCAGGAAGAAGAGCGGATCATCGCTCAGTACGCCAACACATAATTGTACCAAGTCGTATATGCTGTCCTCAAGCTTCCAAACCTCGCCTGTGGGACCCCTGCCGTAGGAGGGAGGATCCATTATGACCGCGTCGTAGCGTCTGCCACGCTTTATTTCACGCCTGACGAATTTTTCGCAGTCGTCTACTATCCAGCGTATGGGTTTATCTGACAGTCCCGAGGAAGCGGCGTTGTCCCGCGCCCACTGCACCATTCCCTTTGAAGCGTCCACATGGCATACGGAAGCTCCCGCGTTCGCACAGGCGAGAGTTGCTCCGCCCGTGTAGGCGAAAAGGTTCAGAACGCTTATCGGTCTGCCGGCGGAGCGTATCAAGCCGTCCATGTAGTCCCAGTTTACCGCCTGTTCGGGGAAAAGTCCCGTATGCTTGAAGCCTGTGGGACGTATGTTGAACCGCAGGTCTCCGCAGCTTATCAGCCAGCTTTCGGGAATTTTCTTTTTGAAACTCCACTGTCCGCCGCCCTTTTCGGAGCGGTGATAGTGTCCGTGAGCGGTGTCCCACAGGGGAGACTTAGGCTCGGTTTTCCAGATGATCTGAGGATCGGGACGTATCAGAACCACGTCTCCCCACAGCTCAAGCTTTTCGCCGTCCGTGCAGTCTATCAGACGGTAATCTTTCCAGTTCTCGGCAATTCTCATTTTGTATCCTTTCAGATTTAAATTCCATATTTGTTATGCAGGTACACCAGCCATATGATAAACGCTCCCAAAATGGAAAAAAGCACACTCAGACCCACTATCTGGACTATCATACCGTTCCGCTGTCTGTTGGGGTGAAAATCCACAAACGGAATATCGTCTTCGTAATCGGCATATTCCGAGTTCAGTTTAATGCACCTCAGAGTCCATTAGGGGTAGGTGACTGCAATTTTACGGTCATTCGTTTTCGGGACACCTTTCACGTATCTTATCCGCGATCTCGACAGCCATAGCGTTTATCTGGTCGAACCGCTTGCCCTCGATCATAACGCGGATAAGCGGTTCCGTGCCGCTTTCGCGGACAAGTATCCTGCCGCTTGAACCAAGTTTTTTCTGGTTCTCGCTGATTATCTCCTCGATAACGGGATCGTTTTTCCAGGCTTCTTTCCATTTTGGGATTATCTTAACGTTCACCATTACCTGAGGGTATCTTTCCATAATGGAGCTAAGCTCTGAAGCCTTGCGTTCCTGACGCTTCAGCACGCTGAGAAGCTGTACCGCAGTGAGCTGTCCGTCGCCCGTTGTGGCATAGTCGTGGAAAATAATATGTCCGGATTGCTCGCCGCCAAGATTGTAGCCTCCCGCAAGCATCTGCTCCACTATGTAGCGGTCGCCAACCTTTGTGGTTATCATGTTTATGTTATTGTTCTGGGCAAAATGCGTAAATCCGAGGTTAGTAAGAATAGTTACCACCGCGGTATTCTTTTTAAGTGTACCCTTATCCCTCATATCGCGGGCAAAGATAGCTATGAGCTTATCGCCGTCAATAAGCATACCGTTTTCGTCTACAGCAAGACATCTGTCTGCGTCGCCGTCAAAGGCTATGCCTATGTGACATCTTTTGTCAATTACAAATTTAGAAATCATTTCCATATGGGTAGAACCACAGTTCAGGTTGATATTTATGCCGTTGGGGGAGCAATTCACAAGAAATACGTTTGCTCCGAGTCCCGCGAAAAGCTTCTCAGCAGTGGAGCTTGCAGAACCGTTCGCACAGTCGATCGCTACCCTGAGTCCCGACAGATTGATGTCAACGGTCTTCATTACGCTTCTGATGTAGTCCCATTCGGCGTTTTTGTCGTAGGTTATCTTTCCGACGTTTGCGCCACCGTTCATTGCCTGGGCTATCTCCTCGGGATTGTCAAGAACAAGGCGTTCGATCTCCTCCTCAAGGTCGTCGGAAAGCTTATAACCCGAGCCGGAAAAAAGCTTGATACCGTTGAATTCCATGCTGTTGTGGGAAGCGGATATCATCACGCCTGCATCCGCGCCTCTCTTTTTAACCAGAAAAGCCACTGCGGGAGTAGGTACAACGCCCATGACCACAGCGTCCGCGCCCATTGAGCATATTCCTGCGATAAGTGCGGCTTCAAGAACGTCCGAGGAAATTCTCGTGTCCTTTCCAACGTAGATTTTCGGCTTGTGGTGGGATTTAGCCGTAAGTACCATAGCCGCCGCTCTGCCGATCTGCATGGCTGTCTCACAGGTAAGCTCCGTAAGCGCGACTCCTCTCGCGCCGTCTGTTCCGAATAGTCTGCCCATTGTTATTTCTCCTTTTTTGCATTATATCTTTATTTATGTAACGGCTGAAAACCGCCGCAGCGGTTATGCCGTTTGTGTCATTCAAAAAATGTTTGCTGAGAAGCGTCTGCTTTGTCGTCCTTGGTATACTCGTATCCCATATGCCGATATGCAAGAGCGGTAGCGCACCTGCCTCGTGGAGTACGCGCGATGAAGCCGAGCTGCATAAGGAACGGTTCGCACTGCTCCTCAAGGGTGACGGCTTCCTCGCCGATAGCGGAGGCAAGGGTTTCAAGTCCTACGGGACCGCCGTTATAGCCGCGTATGAGCATATCCAGCATACGCTTGTCGAGAGTATCCAGACCGAGAGAATCTATTTCCATGCGGTCGAGGGCGATTTTGGCGATGTCCTAGGTTATCCTGCCGTAGCAGATGACCTCGGCAAAGTCACGGACTCTTTTCAGCAGACGGTTTGCGATACGGGGAGTACCCCTTGCACGTCTTGCAAGCTCCATAGCTCCCGCCTTGTCGCAGGCAATTCCCAAAATTACCGCGGAGCGCATTATAATGTCGCAGAGCTGCTCGCAGGTGTAAAGCTCCAGTCTCTGAAGCATACCGAATCTGTCACGAAGCGGAGAGGTAAGCTGACCTGCCCTCGTGGTCGCGCCGATAAGGGTGAACTTCGGCAGGTCGATACGCAGTGAACGCGCCGACGGACCCTTGCCGATTATGATATCAAGTGCGTAGTCCTCCAGCGCAGGGTACAGGACTTCCTCAATAGCGCGGGAAAGACGGTGTATCTCGTCTATGAACAGCACGTCGTTTTCCGACAGATTTGTCAGCAGAGCGGCTAAATCTCCCGGCTTTTCAATAGCGGGACCCGACGTTATGCGGATATTTACCCCCATTTCGTGGGCAATAATAGCCGATAAAGTTGTTTTTCCCAGACCCGGAGGACCGTACAACAGAACGTGGTCGAGAGGCTCGCCGCGTTTTTTTGCTGCTTCTATATAAATGGACATATTCTCCTTTACTTTGTCCTGACCGATATATTCCGACAGAGTTTTCGGACGCAGATTAAGGTCTGGCTCTTCCGAGTCGTTTGGTATGACTTCGGGAGAAACCGTTCTGTTCACGGGACGTTCAAAGTTCATTTCGCTTGATTCCAGCAATTTTATCTTTCCTTTCGGGGATTTGGACTACAGCAGCTTTTTCTGTTTATATTCCTTTGTCTGTTTGGTTGGAATAATTATCAGAGGTATCGTCATTTCCTCTTCGGTGAGACCGCCGTGGTTTGCCGCATAGGGCGGCTTGGGTTTAGTGTTAAGTGTCAAATATCTGACGCTCTTGTCGGAAATGGCACATATCATGTAGTCGCCTATGAAATCGGTTATCTTCGGGTGAGTTCTTCCTTCGCCGAGAATACCTTTTGTAAGAATGTCGTTTTTGGACATCAAGATAAAATCGTTTCCCAGATGATTGTGAAAAGCTCTTTCAAAGTCGGTGCGCCTGTCGTTCTTGACGAAGCACGCCGCCGCACGGCTCTCAACAAACGGGGGGATAACAAGACACTCCATGATATCTGGAATATAGTTTATCTTTATTTCCTCGGTAATGTCTTTCATTCCGTGGTCTGCCGAAACAATGACAAGCGTGTTGGTGAGATCTTTGCAAAGCACTTCAAGCTGCTTGTTTATGGACCTTAGTGCAGCGGCGGTCTTTTCGCCTGTAACGCCGTCCTTGTGGGCGATGTCGTCGGGACTGTTCCACTGCACATATGTAAAGGTGTTCTGGTTGGTTATGCAGATCATTTTTATCAGCTCGCAGACCCGTTCAAATGTATCTGCGGTTTTGTGGATATTTCCTTTTTCTGCGATATTTGATTTTTCATTTGTAATTGTAAATGGCTGGACGTCGCCGATTATTGAGTCCGCGATATCACGGTAAATAGTTTCGTATGGCATAACGAATTCTGCGGCGTTTGCGCTTGCAACGGGAGTTTTTGTGTAGCTGTCAAGATTGGTGAAAATGTCAACGGTGCGGCAGAATTCCTTGAAGAACAGCCACCAGCCAAGCCAGCCGTGTTAGTTTGGGGTCAAACCCGTATAGTAGCTCGTCATTGCCTGTCTCTTATACCAATCTCCGAGCCCACGAGACCGAGGCTGATCTCGTATGCCG
>CAMWRN010000112.1 GCA_947176675.1 uncultured Clostridia bacterium
CTGATGAGGGTATTGAGATCTACACGATTAAGAACGGCAACGAAATGATCGAGCCGCTCAAGGAAAGACTTCTCGGACGTTACCTTATGGAGGATCTCCGCGATCCGGAAACAGGCGACCTTATCATGAGCCACAACAAGCTTATGAACGAAGCGGACGCTCAGAAAATTGTTGACAGCGGCGTTGAGAAAATTACTATCCGTTCGGTGCTTAACTGTAAAGCTAAACACGGAGTATGTGCAAAGTGCTACGGTTCCAACCTTGCCAACGGAAACCTTGTTGCTGTCGGTGAAGCTGTCGGCGTAATCGCCGCTCAATCCATCGGTGAGCCTGGTACGCAGCTCACGATGAGAACGTTCCACACGGGCGGTATCGCTTCTGCGGAGGATATTACGCAGGGTCTTCCCCGTGTTGAGGAGCTTTTCGAGAGCAGACGTCCCAAGAATGCGGCTATAATCGCAAGAATAAGCGGTTCTGTACGCATGGAGGAGATCAAGAAAATACGCAACGTTATTATCACTGACAGCGAAATAGGTACTGAAGAATACTATCCCGTACCTTACGGCTACAAGATCAGAGTCCGCGAGGGTGACACCGTTGAAGCCGGTACGCCGCTTACCGAGGGTTCTATCAATCCGGGAGACATTCTCGCGGTGAACGGTCAGCAGGCTGTTCAGAACTATATCATCACAGAAGTTCAAAAGGTTTACCGTTTGCAGGGTGTTGATATCAACGATAAGCATATTGAGGTAATTGTCCGTCAGATGCTCCGCAAGGTCAAAGTAGACGATAGCGGTTCAAGCTATCTGCTTCCCGGATCGCTGGTTGACAAGAAAGACATCGATGAGATCAATGCGGATATCAAGCGCAGAATGGACAATGGAGAAGAGGGTCTTAGCTTTGCAACGACTATCCCTGTTCTTCAGGGTATTACAAAGGCATCCTCCAATTCGGACAGCTTCCTGTCGGCGGCTTCGTTCCAGGAGACAACCCGCGCACTTACCGATGCTGCCATCAAGGGCAAGAGCGACTACCTTCAGGGTCTTAAAGAGAACGTTATTATCGGTAAGCTCATTCCCGCAGGTACGGGTATGGACGTTTACAATAACATTCAGATCGTCAAGAACGAAAGCTCGTCTGAGCATATCCCGACTCCCACAACTCTGTAACTTCTGACACACTAAAGCTCCGCGAGGTCCTGCCAAAAGACAGGGATTTCGCGGAGCTTTTCGACAAACTACCTATGAAAGGCTGATGAAAAATGCTTGACTATATAGATTCCCACGCTCACTACGATGCAGAGCAGTTCGACCACGACAGAGATGAGCTTCTTGAACGTCTGCACAGCGAGGGTGTGAGGAATATCGTAAACATGGGATGTAACCTTGAGCGTTCGCGGCTGTCGGTGGATTATTCCGACAGGTATCCTTTTGTCTACGCGGCAGTGGGAATACACCCCGAGGACGTGGAGGGGACTCCCGCAAATTATCTCGATACCCTGAAAAAATTGGCGGTGCTGCCGAAAACGGTTGCTATCGGGGAGATCGGTTTGGATTATCATTACGATGGTTACGATCCCGATTTGCAGCAGCGTATTTTCAAGGAACAGCTTGACTTGGCGGAAAATCTTTTTCTGCCTGTTGTTATCCATTCCCGTGACGCAACGGAGGACACAATGTCTATCCTTAGAGAACGCGGAAAAGTAAACGGCGTAATGCACTGCTTTTCGGGTTCTGCGGAAACGGCGAAGCAGGTGCTTGCTTTGGGAATGAACATTAGCTTCACGGGAGTTCTTACGTTTAAAAACGCGAGAAAGGCAATAGAGGCTCTGGAGGTCGTTCCTCTGGACAGGCTTATGCTTGAAACAGACTGTCCCTTTATGGCTCCCGAACCGAACCGCGGCAAACGCTGCGACAGCGGAATGATAGTTCATATCATTCAGAAGATCGCGGAAGTCAAGGGAGTATCCCCCGAGCTTGTTGCAAAGCAGACCACCGAAAATACCCTGAAGCTTTTCTGGAAAATGAGCGGCTGAAAAATTACAGCAAATTTAAAATAAGAAGAAATTAGGCAAAAAATCCCCGTAGTATTCTTTCGGAATACTACGGGGATAATTTTTCATTGACTTATTTAAGCTTCCAGATGTCGCTTGCATAGTCCTCAATCGCTCTGTCAGCAGAGAAAATTCCCGCGCCTGCGATATTGTGAAGGGACATTTTGTTCCATTTGGACTGATCCTTGTAGCATTCGGAAACATACTGCTGTGCGCACTGATATGCATCGAAGTCTGCAAGAACCATGTATGGATCCTTGAACTTCAGTGAGTTTGCAACCTCCTCGAAGGTGCAGCCGTTTATGCCGTGATACATCTTATTGATCGCCTTGTCGATAACATCGTTGTTCTTACAGTATTCTTCGGGACGGTATCCCTGAGCCTGTTTTGCAAGAACCTCATCGGCAGTCATGCCGAAGATAAAGATATTATCAATTCCCACCTGATCCTTGATCTCGATGTTTGCGCCGTCAAGAGTACCCAGTGTGAGCGCACCGTTAAGCATGAGCTTCATGTTGCCCGTACCGGAAGCTTCCTTACCCGCAAGGGAAATCTGTTCCGATATCTCGGCGGCAGGCATAAGCAGTTCGGAAAGGGATACGCGGTAGTCCTCTAAGAAGAACACCTGAAGCTGCTTGCTGATCTTGGGGTGTTTCTTGATCTCCTCGCCCAGCGCCCAGATCATCTTGATGATCTGCTTTGCGAGGTAGTATCCGGGAGCAGCCTTCGCCGCAAAGATATAGGTCTTGGGAACGAATTCTGCGTCGGGATGTTCCAGCAGATGGTTGTACTCGGCAATGATATTGAGTACGTTAAGGTGCTGTCTCTTGTATTCGTGGAGACGCTTTACCTGAACGTCGAAAATGCCGTCGGTATTGAGCACAGTACCGTAATTGGTCTTTACATACTTGGCGAAACGCTCCTTGTTTTCCTTTTTGATCTCGGCAAGACGCTTGATAACGTTTGCGTCGTTCTCAAATTTGGTGAAGTTGTAAAGCTCTGCGCCGCTCCGTTTGAAGCCGTCTCCGATAGTGCTTTCAAGCAGGGAGGTAAGTCCCGGGTTGGACTGGAGCAGCCATCTTCTGTATGCGATACCGTTGGTAACGTTCTTGAACTTGTGGGGTGTGTCGGCGAATTCGTTCTTGAAAACGTCCTTCTTGATGATATCGGAGTGAAGCTTTGAAACGCCGTTTACGCTGTGAGAAGCGCATACGCAGAGCAAGGCCATGTGGATCTGGTTGTTCTGGATAATGGACATTCTCGTGACCTTTGCGCTGTCGTCAAGACGCTCCATAAGGTCGGCGCAGTAGCGGTTGTTGATCTCAACGATAATAGAGAATATACGTGGAATGACCTGCTTAACGAGGTTTACGTCCCACTTTTCGAGAGCTTCCGCGAGAACTGTATGGTTTGTGTAAGCAAATGTATTGGTAACGATGTGCCAAGCCTTGCCCCAGCTGTAGCCGCAGTCATCAAGAAGAATTCTCATCAGTTCGGGGATAGCGAGAGTGGGGTGAGTGTCGTTGATGTGGATAGCGACTTTTTCGTGAAGGTTGTCGAGAGTGCCGTAAACTTTCATATGTCTGTCAACGATATCTCCAACGGAAGCTGCGCACATAAAGTATTGCTGACGGAGGCGGAGGCTCTTTCCCTCAAGGTGGTTATCGTTGGGGTACAGCACCTTTGAGATAGCCTGAGCAACGGTGTTCTGGCTGAGAGCCTTTGCATAGTCGCCCTGATTGAACATAGCCATGTCGAAAGAGGGAGCCTTAGCCTGCCAAAGTCTTAAAACAGAAACCGCTTCGTTGCCGTATCCGGGAACGTACATATCGTAAGGTATTGCTTGGACGGTGTTGTAATTCGTGTAAGAAATGTGGTGGTACTTATCGTCCCAGTACTCGGTCAGATCGCCCTCAAAGTGAACATCGATAACAAGGTCAGACTTTTGCACCAGCCAGCTTTCACCGCCGGGAAGCCAGTTGTCGGGAAGCTCCGTCTGCCAGCCGTCCTCGATCTTCTGCTTGAAGATACCGTACTCGTAGCGGATAGAGTAACCCATAGCGGGGTAGCCGTCGGTAGCAAGACCGTCCAGATAACAGGCGGCAAGTCTGCCCAGACCGCCGTTTCCGAGACCTGCGTCAGGCTCGTATTCATAAATTCTGTCGAGGTTAATATCCCATTTCTTGAAAATATCCTCAACCATTCCGTTGATATTCAGGTTGAAAAGGCTTGTTTTCAGAGAACGTCCCATAAGGAATTCCATGGAAAGGTAATAAATTTCTTTTTTACCCGCGGAATGAGTTTTCGCGCGGAATTTGCGGCGTCTTTCACGAAGTATCTCGACCACTACCGCTGAAAGAGCCTTATAGATCTGCATATCCGAAGCGTCAACAGGGGTAACGCCGTACTCTGTCTGGAGCACCTTTCGGAGTCTTTCCTCAAATTCTTCTTTTGCAATAACCGGAACCATTAAAATCTTCTCCAATCTGTAGAGGTTTAAACGCGCTGTTGCGCTGTTTATTGTCTGCGTGTTTTGTCTGTTTACTGTGTGCTGTGTTTTGGCATACATTACATACAATATCTTACAATAAAGGCATTATATAAATACTATTATACACCATTTTATCCCTTAAAGCAACCGTAATATTAAACAAAATTAACCTGTTTGGTCATTAGCCGATGTTGCTTTGCGACAAATTTCTTATAGAAATTTTGTACATTTTTCCGAATTTTATTCAAAAATTTTGTCAAGCTCGGTAAGTTCAACCGACACGGCAGGCTTGAACTCCTCCGAAGCGGCGTAGTCCCAAAGGCTTTTCAGAAGCTGCGCGCATGGCAGGTTTTCTGCGTTCAGATCTGCGGAGCAGACAAGAAGCTTTCCGTTTCCGGTCTTGACCTCAAAAACAGTTCCCAGACTGTGGTTACGTTCACAGTTGTCTATTGTGCGGACAATTGGGTCAATGCCGAGACCGTCCAGGATCACTGTTCTCGAACGGCTTACTATATCGTACCACTGAGCGGTGGAGTAGCTCTCCGAGGGAAATTCCGCAAGAGCAGGATGGTTCTTGTCGATGAGCAGTCCCAAAGTTCCTACGGGAACAGGTTTTTTCATTGATTCGGAAATGGAACGGAACATAGGGTAATTCCAGAAATCTGTGCAGTATGTTCCCTCTACTGAGTTACTGTCGTCAAGTCCCGACGGCATAAACAGAACCCTTTTGCCCTCTGCAAGAGCAGCTTTTGCTGTTTTCCAGTCGCCTGTTGTCAGAACATTTTCGTGAGTCGGCTTCTGAACAGCGGGGTATACCCAAAGTATATATTTATTGCATGTGTCCTTGCAGTTGATTGTGAGAGTTACCTTTTTTGGTATGTCGCAGTCCGGCATAACCACCTCTGTTACTCCCAAATCGAACAGTCCGCCCTTAAAGCTTCCCTTAGCGGAAGTCGTGTACTCCGCAAGAGTTTCTCCGTCGGAGGAAAGACGTATCTCAGCAACAGGGTCGGTGTCTGCTTTCACTGCGTATTGATAAAGCTTTACGGGCATGGAGACCTTCTCCCCTGCCGCGAAAACAAATTTCGGCAGGCAGCCCAAAACAACTCTGTCGGAGCAGAAGCTTCTCCACTCAACGGAGGTGATAACGCCCTTGCTTTCCATAAAGGCGTTGAGGACTCCAACAAGCGCGGTACCCTGTCCGGAAAAGTCCTGAATGTCCAGAAGCTGGAATCCCGAAAGCTCCTTTGAGCGCAGGGCGGTCTCTATTTCATTTTTGTAGCACTCCGCGGCAAAGCGTCCCGAAGCGCGGAAATATTTATCTGCAAGCTTTCCCAGTCCCGCCTTTTCGAGACGTTCACGGAAAATTTCCAAATTGTAGGGCTTGAGTACGCCTGTGTACTTGCGTATCTCGCCGTAGTCCGGGTACATAAAGTACTGTCCCACCTCATGGCTGACAACGGGAACTGCTGAGATGAATTCGCCGCTGTCCCCTACCGAAACGGTTTTGACTCCCGTGCCGTACTGAATTTCAATAGTACCTCCGCTTTCCGTCTTGCTGTGTTCGGAGTTCACGGTTGCGGGACGGATATGCTCGTCATATGTATAATCGGAATTGGGCGTGTCGGTCTGGATATGACCCAACGGCGCGTCGCACATTGCGTAAGATCCGCGGAAAAGTCTTTCCTTGGAGAAGCGCACTCCGACAAAGAAATCATCGTTGTCCAGAACGCAGGGCCAGAACTGGAAATTGTTCGACCCTTGTGTGTAGAGCGGGCGCGGATCATGCTTTTTGTAACCGCCTAAAATTGCGTCAAGACGCTCCTTACTGCCCCAAAGTTCGTTGCCTAAAGACATTGCAAAGAAAGATGGGTGATTGGCAAATTCGTCCAGAATACGGAAACCCTCGTCAATAAGGTACTGCTGCCCCTCGGTGATCTCGTCTTCGACTGTGCCCCAGAAAGGAAGCTCGGGTTCCATGTAGATGCCTAACTGATCTGCCGCCCTGAAAGCTGCGTCGGGAGGACAGCAGGTGTGGAACCGGTAATGGTTTATGCCGTGTTCCTTTGCGGCCTTCATAACGGCGAGCCAGCCTTCGGTATCGGTGGGAGCAGCTCCCGTCATGGGAAAGATCATTCCGTCGTGCTTGCCGCGCAGGTGTATTTTTTCGCCGTTGAGCAGAAAATCAGTACCGCTGGTCTCAAACGTCCGCATACCGAACGGTATCTTTACCGTATCACCGTCTGAAGTTATTTTCATTGTGTAGACAACGGGGTTGTGCTCGCTCCAAAGCTCCGCATTCGGCATTTCGTACACAAAGCATGGGTTCTCCGATGTCAGGGAAACGGTTTTCGGCTTGAAGCCGTTTGCCTCGGCGGTCAGGGAAATGCTGTCTCCGCCGGTTATAGTTCCGCTAACTGTAACGGTTTCGGACTTTACATCAGGAGTAATTCTGACATTCTCAAAGCGGAGAGGATTTCTGAATTCAATATAGATGTTTCCCGTAATACCCAGCCAGTTGGTCTGAGTGTCCTGAGAGGTCATGTGTCCTCCGGGGACAGGACAGGAAATGTTGTCTATTACTATTATAATGTTATTCTCGCCGTTTTCGGCAAGCTTTGTAATATTGTAGCGGTGGGCGGCGCAGAGACTGTTCACAGTTCCCGCTTTTTTGCCGTTTACCCAAACAGCGGAGGTACGTGTGCGCTCCAGGACGAGAAAGATCTCGCTGTCTGGATTTTTTGGAGAGAGCATCACAGTTCTGCCATAGACCGCGTAACCCTCGAAGCGGTATGGGTCGGTAAGATAACCTTCGCTCCGCTCATCGGTAACGGGCGGCTTTTTTTTCTGCTGGACAGTGGAGGGCAGGGTTATGGTATCCTTGAAGTCAAAGCCTGCGGCAATGTCGGGCATACCTTCTTCCTTGGAACGGAGCGCAAAGTTCCACGACGT
>CAMWRN010000113.1 GCA_947176675.1 uncultured Clostridia bacterium
AACCAAATCTTAGACTAAATAAAAGGATTTTTTTACCTAAAAAATTTTCTGTTTTTTAATAAATTTGTGTATTGAAACGCAAGTAATCAGTCTCCCAACAGACAGCCGGGAGACTGAAATAAATCAAACAATTGAACCGGATAAAAATACCCTGCGCAGCTAAGCAGCAAGCATCTTGTCTGCTCAATAAGCATAAAGGGATATCTCGCGAATGTCGATAATCCCCCTCGCAGCTGCGTCTGCCTTTAGCTCCTCATAAGCAAATGACTTCGCTGCATAAAAATACGGAAAAACGTACACTATTCCAAGAATATTGTACGTCAGCGACGAAAGCAGAAACCACCCCAAAAAGCTGAGGTGAAGATAAAACAGGTCGCCCTTGTGCCCGTCAGTCATGAGCATACTCAGCTCGATCGCCCGCGACGGCGCGATTTCAGGGTTTTCAGCCTTTATGTACATGGTCATGGAGTAACTGTAGCTTTTGATTATGCCCGGTACTATAAAAAGAAGGCTCCATAAAAATGTGTAAAGCTGCATAAGTACGCAGGTACCTATGCTCCCCCAAAATCTGCCGCGCCCGAAAGGACGAAACGCCTCCTTCAGAGAAATCTTTTCACGTATAGAACGCCTGAACCAGTCCATAACGCCCATAGCCAGCACGCAGAAGCCTTCCCACACAACAATATCGATAACAGTCGCGGAAATATAGACAAAAATAATTGTCAGTAGAAAAAACACCCATCCGGCACTTTGACCGTATCCGTCTCCTACGCTTACACCCAGCACCAACGCTAAAAAAGCGCCGAACAAATTAAATAATCTCACCAGAACCATGCTTGCAGCGAATATCCCGAAAAACATAAGCACAGCAAGTATCGAACTGCCTGTATTATTTTTATAAAAAAGCTTTGCGTTGCTCTTTACCCTCTGATGATCGTACCCCATAATTTACCCCCGATAATTGTGTTCCGTACGTTTTTATTGCAAGACGGAAACAAAACTCTGCAATGCCGGTTTATGCCATAAGCTTTACCATGACAGCCTTCTGCGCATGGAGACGGTTCTCAGCTTCCTCAAAGATCTCGTTTGCATGAGCCTCGAACACCTTTTCGGTGATCTCCTCTTCGCGGTGAGCAGGCAGACAGTGCTGCACCATAGCGTCGGACTTAGCCGCCGCCATTATCTCATCGTTGATCTGATATCCTTTGAACGCAGTCCTGCGCTTCTCGGCTTCGCCCTCTTGACCCATGGAAGCCCACACATCGGTGATAAGCACGTCCGCGTTCTCCGCAGCCTTTACGGGAGAATCGGTCAGCTCGAAGCAGTCGTAATCCTTTGCGAATTCAAGCACCTGCGGATCGGGACGGTATCCCTCGGGACAAGCCGCCGAAACAGCCATTCCCGCCTTAAGACAGCCAACAATAAGGGAATTCGCCATATTGTTTCCGTCGCCGATAAAGCACATTTTAAGGTCGTCGAACTGACCCTTGAATTCGCGGATAGTCATAAGGTCCGCAAGCACCTGACAGGGGTGGCTGAAATCCGTCAGACCGTTTATTACGGGAATGCTTCCGTATTCGGCAAGATTTTCCACTTCCTCCTGCTTGTAGGTACGGATCATAATGCCGTCCAGATAGCGGGAAAGTACACGGGCGGTATCCTGAACAGGTTCGCCCCTGCCTATCTGGAGATCGGACGCCGACAGGAACAGCGCGTGTCCTCCCAGCTGGTACATACCGGTCTCAAAGGATACCCTTGTACGGGTGGAGGCTTTCTGGAAGATCATTCCCAGCGACCTGCCCTTCAGGTGGGGGTGGGGAATACTGTGCTTCAGCTCGTATTTGAGCTGGTCGGCAAGATTAAGAATGTCGATGATCTCTTCTTTTGAAAGATCGAGCATTTTGAGTAAGTGTTTCATTTGTATCTCCTCCTGATAACTTATAGATTTATTTGACCTTAATCATAAATTCTTCAACCGTCTTATTAAATCTGGAAGCAAATTTAAAGGGAATATTGTGCGCCGCGCCGTCCCACATATCGTACTCGCAGTTGGGGTTTCGTCTTGCAAGGTCGCGGACGGATTTTCTTATATCCAGCGTTTC
The DNA here is from genome assembly GCA_947176675.1 of uncultured Clostridia bacterium. Classification (GTDB taxonomy): domain Bacteria; phylum Bacillota; class Clostridia; order Oscillospirales; family Ruminococcaceae; genus RGIG8773. The sequence continues at coordinate 2,103 of CAMWRN010000113.1, forward strand.
CTTTATGCCGCAAAGCGCAAGCATTGGTATTTCGACCTGATCGTAAGAGGGATAGTCATCAAGCTGCAAACCGTTGTCAATAGAAGCAAGGATTGAGTTCATTGACACGTTTTTGCAGTACTCCTCATGCTCCTGACGTTCGCCCTTGTCAAGACCCATAACAAAGCTGTTTATGCCTATCATCAGCTTATTTTTTGCCATTTTCTCGTTGTCTGACTGTATTTTCATAAGCTTTTCCACTTCATGGATAGACTTTATCAGCCAAGGACTTACCATTATCGCCCCATTAAAATAGTCCTCATGGTCGCAAATAAGCGGCAGACAAAGCTGCGCCCCCAGAGAAAAACCCATAAGCGTGACCTTTTTGCCGAGACTCTCCGCAAACTCCGCAAGCTGAGATACCGCAAGCTCCGCGGAAAAAGTGACCTGACTGTTCCGTCCGAAGCCGGGCAGGTGGGGGATTATAAGGCAGTAATTTTTTGAAAGCTGATCGTACTGCTTTGAAAAGCTGTGCACGAAGTTTGAGCCGTGCAGGCACAGTATGACAGGGTTCAAATCGTTCCCGTACTTCTCATAATATATCATAGCGACCTCCTGAGAATTTCAATTCCCGTATCAATTTCATCGTAGGTTATGTTGAGCGGCGGAAGAAGTCTCAGCTTTTCCTTTGCAGTAAGAACAAGCAGACCGTTTTCAAAGCATTTTCCGCAGACGTCGGAGGCGGACTTGTCTTTGAAACGTATACCCAGCATAAGACCCAATCCGTCCACGCCCTCAATCTCGGGTATCTCAGCGAGCTTCTTTCTGAAATATTCGCCTTTGGTGCGGACTTCTTCAAGGAAGCCTTCCGAGGAGACTTTATTTGCTACCGCAAGCCCTCCCGCGCAGGCAAGGGGATTTCCTCCGAACGTTGAACCGTGAGTACCCTTTGTAAGCACGTCCCCGCACTTTTCGTCCGCAAGGCATACGCCGATCGGCACACCGCCCGCAACGCCTTTCGCCAGAGTTGTGATATTAGGCTTAACACCAAACTGCTCCGAAGCAAGGAACGTTCCTGTTCTTCCCGCGCCCGTCTGTACCTCGTCGGCGATAACAAGAATGTCTTTTTCCGCGCATATCCTGAAGACTTCGTCAACAAAGGCTTTGTCCAGCGGATTTACTCCGCCCTCGCCCTGAACAAATTCCAGCATTACCGCGCACACGGTATTTTCCGCATTGTCAATTTTATTCCGCAGATCTGCAATATTATTCGTTTCCGCGTTCAGAAATCCCTCAGTAAAAGGAAAAAAATAATTGTGGAAAACGTCCTGACCCGTTGCGGAAAGCGTGGTGAGCGTTCTGCCGTGGAAGCTGTTTGTCAGGGTGATGATATTGTAACGCTTTGCGTCCTTTCCGTACTTGTCAAAGGAATATTTTCTTGCGATCTTTATTGCGCACTCGTTTGCCTCCGCGCCGCTGTTTCCGAAAAACATCTTGTCATAGCCCGTAACTTCGGAAAGCTTTGCCGCAAAATCCGCCTGCACCTTTGTGTAGTAGTAGTTGGAAGTGTGCTGCACCGCTCTTGCCTGCTTGCAGACCGCGTCCGCCCAGTCCTCGTCGCAGTAGCCGAGAGAGTTCGTTCCGATACCGCTGCCGAAGTCGATATAGTTTTTACCGTCCTCGCCCGAAGCAGAGCGCCCCTCGCCCTTTTCCAGAACAAGAGGATAGCGTCCGTAGGTGCCCATGACGTGTTCGTTGAATTTTTCTATAGTACTCATGTTAGTGACCCTCTCAATCAGTGTAATTTTTAATTATATCATCTTAATGTGAATATTTCAAGTACTGGAAAAGCTTACTGCATAAAAAATTCGGAAACCATTATTTATCAGACAAACTGTGTACCTATGCCCTCGTTTGACAAAAGCTCGATAAGTATTGAATGAGGTATCCTGCCGTCGATAATGCAGGTTTTCTTCACGCCCCGTCTGACAGCCTCAACGCAGCAGTCTATCTTGGGTATCATTCCGCCGCTGATTATTCCCTGACGTTTCATAAAAGGAACTTCACTGACCTGCACCGCAGGAATAAGCGTACCTGCGTCGTCCTTGTCCCGAAGCAGACCTGCAATATCCGTCATGAGGATAAGATTTTCCGCACCCAATTCCGCAGCAATTCTCGCAGCAGCCGTATCTGCGTTGATGTTGTAGGTCTGACCCTCCTCGTCGCAGGCTACCGTTGCAATAACCGGGACGTAACCGTGCTCCAAAGAGTCTGTTATAGGCTTGACGTTGACGTTGACAATCTCACCGACGTAGCCCAAGTCAACCTCGCCCTCCATTTTGTGGGCGGTTATCATCTGACCGTCAATGCCGCAAAGTCCGATAGCTCTTCCCTTATGCTGAGTAAGGTGAGAAACAAGCTCCTTGTTGACCTTGCCCGCCAACACCATTTTTACAATGTCCACAGTAGCCTCGTCGGTGTACCGCAATCCGTTAATGAACCTGCTTTCAATGCCCACCCTTTTCAGCATATCGTTTATCTCGGGACCGCCGCCGTGTACCAATACCACCTTTACGCCTACCAGCGAAAGCAGCACAATATCGCTCATTACGGCATTTTTAAGCTCCTCGTTGGTCATGGCGTTTCCGCCGTATTTCACAACAACAATTTTGCCGTTGTAGCGCTGTATGTAAGGAAGTGCGTCGATAAGCACCTTTGAACGTATTTCGTTTGATACTTTGATCTCGTTTGTGTTCTGCGTATCCATTTCTTTTTCCCTTTCTTTCAAATTATATTAACCCAATAATTTTTGCACTCAAGCACCATGATAAAACAGACAGAATAATACTTAAAATATTTGCGATAAGCCCGACCGTCATATCATAATGCCTGCGCTCAATTGTATTTACAATAAGTCCCGAAACCGCAAGGGTCACGCCTACGGACGGAAACAGCACAATGCCGATTACCGCGCCCCAGACCGCAAGATTTACCGCAGATTTGCATTTCCCCTTTTCCTCCATTTCAGTCCCTCCTTACGTGATCAACGGCCTTAATATCAGCGCAATGATCCATGATGCAATAGAGATCGCTATACTTATAAGATTTACCTTATACCCGAAATGAGTTTCATAATATTTCTTTTCGGCAGAATTTACATAAAGCCCTGCAATTGCAAACGTAATGCCTATGAACGGGAAAAACAACAATCCTACAACTGCACCTACTATCCCAAGCACAACCGCAGATTTACAGCTTTCTTCCTTTATTGGTTCAGATATTGACTCAGACTTTTCAAAGCAATCCCGATTATTGCCGCTGTCCATTGAAAATCCCCCTTTATTAACTCAGCTCCTGTAGTCCCCGTTTATCTTAACATAATCATAAGTAAGGTCGCAGCCCCAAGCAGTTGCAGAAGCCTCCCCGCTGTTAAGTCCGATAAGAATTTCTATTTCGTCCTCTTTGAGAATTTCCGCCGCCTTTTCCTCGGAAAATTCTATGTTAAGACCGTCCTTATAAGTCTGAATCTTTCCCGCCCTTGAAGCAAGAAAAATATCCAGCTTTTTCACATCAATTTTATCGGACTCCGCATAACCGACAGCACAGGCAATACGTCCGCAGTTTGCGTCCTCACCGTAAATCATGGTCTTGACAAGGGGGGAGCGGATAACGCTTTTTGCCGCGATGATCGCCGTGTCCAGATCGGGAGCGGAGCTGCACACGCAGGTGATAAGCTTTGTCGCACCCTCGCCGTCCTTGGCAAGCATTATGGTAAGATTTTTCATGACCTGATAAAGAGCATTTTTAAAGGTTTCATAATCCTCGTTTTCAGCAGTGATTTCCGTATTTCCCGCAAGTCCCGAAGCCATGAGCATACAAGTGTCGTTTGTGGACTGATCGCCGTCCACGCTCAAACAATTATAGGTAATTTTAACGATTTCCGACAAAGCCTTTTGGAGCATTTCGGAGGACACCGCACAGTCCGTGGTAATAAAATTCAACGTGGTAGCCATATTCGGGTGTATCATTCCGCTGCCCTTTGCCATGCCGCCGAGGTGACACTCCCTGCCGTCCACGGTGAATTTTACGGCGTACTCCTTACGAACCGTGTCGGTGGTCATGATTGCGGTCGCCGCCTCGATGTTTCCCTCATAGGAAAGCTTTTCCGCAAGCAGGGGGACGGCGTACTTTATCGGCTCGATAGGCAGGGTCAGACCGATAACTCCCGTCGAAGCAACAATGACCTGCTCCACAGGAATATTCAAAGCCTCGGCAGTAAGTCTGCACATTTCAACAGCCTTTTCCTCGCCGTCCGCATTGCAGGTGTTGGCGTTGCCCGAATTTACAATAACGGCGCGAGCCTTTCCGCCCGACCTTGCAAGGTTGTTTTTTGTGACAATAACGGGCGCGCCCTTGACCTTGTTTGAGGTGTACACGCCCGCTGCATTGCACTCCACATCAGCAAATATCATGGCGATATCGTTCTTTTTATTGTTGACAGGGGACTCGTTCCCGTCGGGAAGTCCGTGCTTTATCCCACAGTAAAGTCCGCTTGCCTTAAAGCCTTTAGCGGCGCAAATACCACCGTTTATGATTTCAAAATTTTCCATAGTGATTACTCCTAAATAATTTTTATATTCTGCGGAAATTTCCGCTGTTATTCTAAAGTAAATTCTTCTTCCAAAACGTCCGGAGCATATTCGCCTCTCGGCTCGTCATATCTTAAAATCAACGTCAGTTTTTTATCGGCTTCGTTGTATGTATAATCCCATTTATTTTCCTTTAAACAGTACTCATTACAGTAAATATCTTCCCAGCAATACCCGATATATTTTGCGATAATACCTTTGACTTTATAGACATCTATTGCCGTTCCGCTGCTGCTTTTTTGCTCATACAATACGATTTTACTACCGTCGGTTAAACTGATTTCTTCCTTTGCCAAAAAGCTGTTTACCGTGTATGCAATATCATATACCGAAAGCACAATCCCAACACAATACAATAACGCAAGAATAATTTTTTTGGCAATATGAATTTTTTTAAAATATTTTATATAAAAAAGCAGATAAATCAAAAATAAAGCCAAATAAATAAAATCATGAAAAATATCTTCTGCAATAAAATTGCCAAAAAGATAAAGCGTTTTATCCTTAAAAATATGCGGCAGAAACATATAAATAATCAAAAATGCAATTCCCAAAATATCAATAAAATTTAATTTTGTTTGTTTCATTCCTGCTCCAGCTCCCTCTGCACTTTCTTGGCAAGCTTCCCCACAACGTACTTGTAAGACCCGTCTATCATTCGCAGTATCTCCTCATCGGGAACACCGCCGTCCAGCCTTACCGTGTTGAAATATGGCTGCTGCACAGGAGGACAATGA
>CAMWRN010000114.1 GCA_947176675.1 uncultured Clostridia bacterium
TTATTGAGCAGGAGTACAAAAGCTATGACGCGAAAGAAAAAAATCTTTACACCGACAAAACATTGCAGGACATATGCCTCGGTCTGCACTCCATATGCAAGGGCGCGGAGAGCAAGTTTTTCAACGGTCACACCAATATTACCGACAGCAATTTTGTGACCTTCGGCGTAAAGGGACTTTTGCAGGCGAGTAAAAATATCCGCTCTGCCCTGCTGTTCAACGTGCTTTCGTATATGTCCAACGAACTTCTGACAACTGGAAATACCGTTGCGAGCATCGACGAGTTTTATCTGTTCCTCACCAATCTGACGGCGGTGGAATATATCCGAAATTTTATGAAGCGTGTTCGTAAAAAAGAGTCCGCGGTAATTCTCGCCAGTCAGAATATTGAGGACTTTCTCGTTGAGAACGTCCGCGAGCTTACAAAGCCGCTGTTCTCGATACCGACCCACCATTTTCTGTTCAATGCGGGTACTATAGACAGCAAATTCTATATGGACGCTCTGCAGCTCGAACCCTCGGAATTCAGTCTTATACGCTATCCGCAGCGGGGAGTTTGCCTTTACAAATGCGGCAACGAGCGGTACTGTCTCTGTGTTCACGCTCCCGAACACAAGGAAAGGCTGTTCGGCTCCGCGGGCGGCAGATAGTTGATTTTATCTCCGAGGTGTGGTATAATGAAAGAAAAACGCGCCTCGGAGGTGAAAAATATGCAGGAGGATTTTGTGCTTGACCGCGCTCTGTATAAGACTATAAAAAATATGAACAAGGAAAAAATGTCTGGATTTCTGAACGATATTTATTATATGGGTGTAAGGGACGCTTCTGCGGATTCTGTTAATATGGACAGTTTACGCGAAAAGATCGGCAGTATAAAGGGTATTGGCGAGTCACGTCTTAATGAAATTATGGACGTTATCAGTCGGGAGATAAATGAGGAATAATACACAAAAATTTTTATTTTGCTTGATTTTTATTACAAAGTGTGGTATAGTGTGTAAAAAAGGAGAGTGACAGCTATGACCGAAGAAGAAATGCAAGCCGAGATCGAGAAATCATACGAACACGGACTTCCCGATTATTTGCGGGACGACCTTGATAATTACAAAAAAGCTGTTGCGGAAAACAGAAAAATTGACGCTTGCTTTTTATGGGGAGAGCTTTATGGCAGCATCAACGCCGCTCAGATCGGCGACGGATCTATCACTCCCGAACAGGCGGATTACCTCAGAAACAAATATTTATGGCGATAAGACAGGAGGCGGAAAATATGTATACATTTCCCGTAAGATTTAACGGTTCGGAAAAATTAAAATATATTTTTCCGTCCAAACAAAAAGATGTGCAAAAAGCAATTGAAATTGCCGAAAAAAACGAAAAAATACGCAGAATGATTATTTTTGGAAGCGCTGTAACCATGAACTGCGGAATTGGCAGCGATATTGATATTGCAATAGACGCTCCGGATATTAAGGATGACGATGAATTTATTACAATTGCCAAACCGTACAGAAAAGCATTGGAATCTGAAATTGATATAATTCATATTAACTCAACCAAAAATGATTTACTAAGAAATGAAATTTTAACGAAAGGAGTTGACGTTTATGTCAACGGGATTTAACGACTTGCTCAAGCTTGCGGAATGGGATTTCAAAACGGCTGCGGACATGGAAAAATCTTTTCCCGATGAATATGCGGTCAGAGCATCGGCGTACCATTTACAGCAGGCTGTTGAGAAAATACTAAAGGCTGCGATTTTATATAACGGAGAAAATCCGCCGTTTACTCATGATATAGGACGGTTGGCAGAACATTGCAGCAGGCTCGGAATTTCTTTTGATGATGAGCTTGAAAACATTGCAGATACGCTGACATTATGGGAATCAAAGTGCCGTTACGATCCGTATATTACGCTTACGCAGAAAAAATATGATATGGCAAAGCAGGCATATACAGACATTTCACAAAAGCTTAAACAGGAGATAAATCAAAGCACCGACATGGATTTCGGAATGAAAATGTAAAAAATATTTTTTAAAAGCAAGTCGAGAGATCGGCTTGCTTTTTTTATTTGCCGGAGGTGGTAAAACGAAAGAGCAAAAATTCGGGATAGAAATAGAATTGACGGGACTTACAAGAGCCAAAGCCGCCGATATTGTTGCGGAGTATTTCGGTACGGAAGCATATCATGTCGGTGGTGCATACGACCCGTATATTGTCAGCGACGATCAGAACAGGAAATGGAAAATTGTTCGCGACGGAAGTATACGCTGCGTGGACAGAAGCGGGAATTCATTAAGCAGCGAGTGTTCCGTTGAGTTTGTTTCTCCCATTTGTGTGTACGACGATATTGAAACGATTCAGCAGCTCGTCAGAAATCTTCGCGCGGGCGGGGCGATAGCAAATTCCTCCTGCGGTATCCATATCCATATTAACGGCGCGCCCTACGACGCTAAGTCCCTGCGCAATCTCACAAACATTATGAATTCCAAAGAAAATCTCATTTACAAGGCATTGCAGGTCAACGTTTCAAGAGAACACCGTTACTGTCAGAAGGTGGATCAGCATTTTCTTGAGGAACTGAACCGCAGGAAACAGAAAAATATTGACGCTGTTCAGAAAATATGGTACGGCGGCGAGGACGGCAGCCATGAACATTACCATCAAAGCCGATATCATTGTCTCAATCTGCACAGCCTTTTCAGTAAAGGTACGATCGAATTCCGGCTTTTTAACTCCACCACCCATGCGGGAAAAATAAAGGCGTACATTCAGCTTTGTCTTGCCATATCAAATCAGGCTCTTACTCAGAGGTGCGCGAGCAGACGGGTCACAGAGAGCAGCAATGAAAAATACACCTTCCGAACATGGCTTCTCCGTCTGGGAATGATAGGCGACGAGTTCAAGACCGCACGTCAGCATCTGCTTAAAAATCTTGACGGCTGTATCGCCTGGAAAGACCCGCAGCAGGCTGTGCTTCAGCGGGAACGGCTTGCCGAAAACAGAATGCGGCAGGAGGAAGATTCCTGCGAGGAAACGGAGTCTGAGAGTATGACAATGAGTATGTAAAGGAGAACGTGAATGATATATATCGCTTACGGCAGCAATATAAACCTTAAACAAATGGCGCAGAGGTGTCCCACGGCTGAAAAGCTTACCACGGGAGTTATTCCGAATTACGAACTGGAATTCCGCAGCGTAGCGACCATTGTTCCAAAAGAAAACGGAAACGTACCCGTGCTGATGTGGGACATAAAGCCTGCCGATGAAAAGGCTCTTGACCGTTATGAGGGTTTTCCGAGGCTTTACCGCAAGGAATATTTTTCTCTCGAATACGGCGGCGAGACCCACAAGGCAATGGCGTATGTTATGAATTCGGGACAGATATGCGAGCCGTCCCAAACCTACTATAACTGCATTCTGGAGGGGTACAAGGCAGTGGGACTTGACACCTCCCATCTGGAAAATGCCCTTGCTCGGTCGATAGAATTCGGCGAGCAAAATCATCAGCTCGACTTTTTTGACAGGAGGTTCGATATATGAGATACAGAGGATTTTTTATTGAAATTACCGAGGCGGCAGACCTTGAGCGGGAGGACAAACACGGAAATACCGTTGTGTGCGGCGGCTCCTACTATCGGGTCTTCTCGGACGAGGACGGAGAAAATCTCGTTGACGATTTTTGTGCGGCGGTAGGCTTCGAGCTTCCCGACGGCAGCTCCGATAACGCCGAGCTGTTCGCCAAGGAAATGGTGGACAGCGAGTACAAGGAATACTGCCGCATAAGGGACGAACAGGATTTCTGCGGTATTTCAATGAGCGAGGGAATATAGGCAATGGCAGTACCGATTGTAGTTGTCAAAGCGTTAGTCCTCGGCGCGACCGATAAAAAAGCGAGAAATATTTTTGCGGTAATTATCGCGGCAATTCTTGTGCCGTTCATAACAATTATTTTAATTGTCCTTTCGCTTTTCGGGAACCTTGAAAGCGCAAATAATTCCCTGCTTGACTGCAGCTTTACGGACACGGAGATACCCGCTGATCTCAATGACGAGCAGCGGACGGCTATTGAAAATATGCGGCAATGGCTCTCGGAGCTTGACGCTGTAATTGCGGAAAAAGAAGAAAACAGCCTTGACGGGAACATGGTCAGGGCTGTTTTTTACACTCTGCGGTTCGGAGCGGAAGTCCCCGAAAATGAAGATATTTTCGATTACGAACGTTTCTGCAATTGCTTTGTGGGACTTACGGCAGAGCAGCTTGACACAGCTCTCGGCAATATTTTCGCAAATTTTCCACAGTACGAAATTACCGAAAATCACAAGGCTATGATAAAAAAAGTTTATGAATATCTGAAAGGAAAAAATTTATGATCGAAAAAATACCCTATAATTCAAAGACCCACACGGGCGTTACGCCTGTGGACTGCAAGGCAATACACCTTGCGATGCAGCAGGGCGAAAAGCTTTCAATAGACCCCGCGGGGAACATTTACGACAGCCGCAAAGTTTGTATAGCAAAAGGAAAGGAGCGTGTTCCGAATGAACAACATCGCGATATACACTGTAATTGACAATGGCAGGGAGTCGTATTTTTTGAGCAGTATCGCTGGCGGGTACAGCTATCCCTTTTATATTTTCAACTACACCGATCGCATGGCACGGGTCGTAAACGAAAACTATCCTATGGGTGAGGTAAGCGTTTCGGAAATATTTCCGCTGATGAAAGCCAATCATAATTTCCCCAAAAATGTTCACGGCGAGCCTCTTTTCAGGGATGTTCCCGACCATATCGCCGTGCAGAAAATCGATGAAATGAAGTCCTCCGACGACACGGCGTTCTGCATAACTCTTGATTATGACGAAAGAAAAATAGGGTTCGTTTTTAATAAAAACTGTCCCGGAATAAAGTTGGATGATATTGAAATATATATGCTTTCAAACAAGGTTATGAGCGTTTTTGAACGGACGGATTTTCATGTAGACACAAGGCTTTCCGAAAGCGAAAACGAGGAACTGTTCTACAAAAATGCTCTCGAAAAAGCTACCGAAATAGTACGGAGCCTTAAAGAAGCTGTTATGGAAATATCTCTTGTGAACAATCGTTACACTTCAAAATTACAGCTTCCTACCGATACCGGGGATATAAAAAGAGCGGGGCGAATTTTGGAAACCTCCTGTCTTGACGGCTGTGAAGTTTCGCGGATAGATATAAAGAATCCCGACCTTGAATTTATAGGAAAATGTTCGGGACTTAATTTTTCCGCTCTTAACCGTCTTGCGGGATGGACAAATTCCATGCGTATAGAGGGAGATTACAATCAGGTGACCAAGCTTGCCGCCGTCGCGGAGGCGCATTGCTTTGAACATATTGACGAAGCAATGGATGCGGTCCGAAATATAGATCACTATGACTGCGTTCCCGCAAACGACGAGGAAGAATACGCTCACTATGTTCTGTACGAGTCAAACCGTGAGGATATACAAAAAAACTTCGCGCGGGAGGTCGAGGACTACATCGACTATTATCATCTCGGAAAGGACATGGCTGATGCCGATAATGTTCATTTCACAAGCCGCGGCTGCGTTATTGACAGCAGAGATATTGCTCAGGACGAAGCCATGAATATGAGTATGTAAGGGAGGACTGTCAGAAATGATAACCGTAAAAATTACCGAAAATGATTCGGACAGATATGAATATATCACGTTTCCCGTAAACAAATACAGCTTTTACGATCAGCTTGACAGGGTGGGGATTTTCGGCGAATATACCGCGTCGCTGTACGACGTAAGCTGGGGCTCGTATCTTAAAGAAATAAAGCTGTCCGACGAGCCGACCATAGACGAGTTTAATTTTTTAGCTAAAAGGCTTGATAAAATTTTTGAAAATGAATGCGAGGAAATTGCGTACCGTTCGGTTATTTCCCAATATGAAACAGTAAGCATAGCCGAAGCCATAAACCGCACCTACGGTCTTGAGTCGGTGCCTGTTTTTCCGTGCAGAAACGCCGAGGAATACGGCGCGGTCGTACTTGAAAATGATTTCCTTGAGGAGCTGAATGAGATTCCCGACGAGCTTTACAATCTGCTTGACAACGAAAAAGTCGGCAAGCTTATGCAGGAGCGGGAGGGCGGAATTTTTACCGACGGGTACTACGTCATACCGTCCTCATACGAACCGCAGCTTGTGTATGACGGCGTTCTCCCCGAATCTATGGACGGGTGGCTTTTTAAGCTGGAGGTCACTGTTATGGACGGCGACGACCCCGACGAGGATATGCTCGAAACGCTTACTCTCCCCGCAGGCGAGGAACGGATAAAGGAGCTTGAGAACAAATTCGGCAAGCCTGTTTCGGAATGGGCATGGCTGTCTTTTTCCTCCGGACTCGGCATTTTGGACAGTGACTCTATGCAGAACGCGGACGGCGTTGAGCAGCTTAATGAGTTTGCGTTCGCGGTATCCGAAATGTCCCGCTCCGAGCTTGTGAAATTCAAGGCTGTGCTTGAAGCGGAGCAGCCCGAAAGCGTGTCCGAGGCGATAAGTATTTCCACACAGCTTGACGACTATGAATTTGACCCGTCCGTGACAAACTTCAGGGATTACGGCGAAAAATATCTGTCGGAAATGCTGCCTCCCGAATTCGACCGCAGCTTTCTTTCGGACGGCGTTACAGCCGATTTCGGAAGAAATATTTCGGAAAATAACGGCTCCTGTCTGACCGAATACGGTATGCTTTCCTCCGCGGGCGGGCAGATATATTCAATGATAGAGGCGAAGGAAACTCAGCGACAGGGGCAGATGATGTCATTATGAAAAGAAAAGAAATCTCTGCCGATTATGAGTCCGCTTTAAAAAATTGCTTTGATAGGTGGAAGCATCTCAGGGAGTACGGCGGCTCCGATCCGTCCTTCGCGGACGGGGTAAACATGAATCTTGTGCGTAATCATATCATGTACTACAAGGAAAAAATTGAGGAAACTCTGCCGCCCTACCACGAAATTTATCACCGTGAAACTCCCCCGAAAGTTGATATGGACTATATGGCTCGCCCCGATGAAATTCGGGAAAACGCCAAAATTTCGCTTGCACAGTTTGAGGGAAACGAGTGCCTTCGGTATCTGAGGGAAGCTGTTCGTGAACTCACCGATACCCAAGCTGACAGACTGCATATCCCAAATATTCTCGGATATGAGACTGCGTTGAGGACGGCTATCGCGGAGGACGACCTCATTGCAATGCGGCGGTATGAAAACTCCGAAAGGTATCTCCAAAGCTTTGAACAGACGGCAGAAGCCGTCCGTCAGCTTGAGCCGGAGGAAGATTTTCATATGAGATTTTTTTAATTTTACGGAGGTGTACAAGCTTGAAAGTTGTTATGGTCGAGCCTGCCAAGCCTGCATATATTACCGAAATTGACGGCGATTATCAAAGCTTGAAAAA
>CAMWRN010000115.1 GCA_947176675.1 uncultured Clostridia bacterium
GTCTATCAGGAACACCAGATTGAGAGGTTCACGCTCGTCGTGCTGAATTTCCTCCGCTTTCAGACCCACCAGCAGCAGCTTTGTCTCGCTGTTCCAAGGACAGTCGGAAAGCTCCGTCGTAACCGAAAACGGGTCGTCGGTGGTTGGCTGAGGATAGCTGTAATCAAAATAGTTGATGAATTCCTCAATACGCACCGCTTCGGGATTGACATAATCACCGTACTCAATCATTCGGCGTACGTTTGCATAGGAAGCGGTGTCAACGTCCACGGAGAATGTAGACAGCGGATTTGCCGCCACGGATTTGTAGTCGCTTTCGACAATGCTGCTGTACTCCTCGGTGTTGAAGTAATCCTGATAACTGTATCTGTTGGACGCCGGCGCTGTTGGGTAAGATTCGATCCACGCGCCCGCACCCGATGCGTTGCCAGTGGGATAGGTATCGTCCGCAGGGGATTCATCTTTAACTCGTACATATTCATCCGCTTCAATTCCGACTATTCCTCCATCAACGGTGCTGCCATTGGAAGCACCGGCATCGGCATGCTGGAGAACACCCTCATTATAGGTTTCCCATTGGGTTGCCTGATAGGTTGCCTGATAAGTTTCCTGCGGAGCATAGTCAACGTCTGCACCTGCGTCTGCATCATCTGCATAGCCGCCGTCATAGCCGTTTTCCGCGTAGTTGCCGCCGCCTGTGGTTTCATACATGGCATCGCCGCTCTTTTCACCGGACGAGCAAGCCGAAAGCATTCCCGCTGCGGTAAGTAACGCCATAACCGTACATAAAAATCTTTTTCCGTTTTTCATAATAGTACCTCCTTAGATGTCCTGCATAACGCCCATGAAAAGCGTTTCGCCGGAAGCTGTTTTTATTTCGTATAAAAAGGGTCTGTCAACGGTAAACTCAATGATGTCCTCAGCAGGCATTGCCCCGCCCGCGTCCATTGCTACAAGCGTTGCCGCAGCGGCTTCCGTTCCCTCTTCGTCGCAAACTATTTTCGCCGCCTGTATTATTTCGGAAATATAAAGCGCTGCATCGCTGCTGTCCGCGATGCCTCCGAAGCTTGCGGAAGACGGGTCGAAAGCCTCCCGAACGCCCAGACGTTCAAGCATTTCCACCAAAGACCCGCCGCTTTTGCACTCGAATTTCGGCATATGGAGCACAACGTCTTTGATGCCGTACTCCATCTCAAATTCGGCGTTAAGCTCGTCAATGCTCATTTCCGCGATAAGATCGGCGATTTGGGCAGTATCGTCAATCGGCAGATACACCGTCATGTAAGAGCCGTCCGTATAGAACATCTGCACCGATTTGAACCGCTTTCCCTCGCCGTACTGCAAATGCTTTGTCATATGCATTGTAGGTACTTGAACCGTACCGCCCGTGCCGTGAAAATCGCGGTCGCGGGTCGAATATTCGTCAAATTTGAAAAGCCACTCGTTTTTAAAGTACAGCGCGTTCACCAACGCAAGCCGCGCGTCCTCGGAAAGCGGCGCGTTCAGCAGTTCGGGTATCATTCCCTTTGTAGCTTTTGACACACGGCTGTTGAGCCTTTTGACGAAATTATCCGATGTAAGGTCGCTGACAAAGCTTTCCGCAGCGAAAACCTCTTTCAGGGTGTCGCCGTAGCCGTCTTTGAGACCCTCCAGACGGTCGGATATCCACGCGAAATTCGCCGTATCTACAGTCTTGGAGCCGTCAAGCTCCGATATGATCCTGCCGCAGTCGGCAAGCATATCCTCTTTAGAGCCGTAGCCGAACAGATCAAGCAGCTCCTTTTCCGTGGCAGACCCGCTGTCCGCCCCCGCAGCAGCCATACTCAGCGCAAGCTTCGCACTCAACGGCGAGATAACGAAGCTGTCCTGCTCTTTTAGATATTCTTTCAGGAATGCTCCATTGAAGCTGCTGAAAATCTCCTCAGTGGAGTACACCGCGTCGGCTTGAACTCTTTCCGTTTCCGCCGCAGTTTCTGCGGGTATGTTATTGGTTTCGGAGGAAGAACAGGCGGAAAATATTCCCGCGACCGTTACGGCAGCAACTGCTGCCGCCAATGCTCTTAGTTTTTTCATTTTACCTCACCTTTCAATTAATATCAGTAATAACGCCCATAAACAGTGTCTCGCCAGACGGGGACTCTATCGTGTAAAGGAACGGTCGGTCAACTGTAAGCACGATAGGGGCTAACGCTTCAATAAAAACAACTACAGTAGCAGCGGCAGCCTCTGTTCCGTCTTCATGGCAGATTATTTTTGCAGCCTGTATCACGTCCGAAATCACAAGAAGCTCTCCATTGGTCATGCCGCTGAAATCCGCCGTTCCGTCGGTGAAGCAGTCATTAACACCCAAACTTTTGAATGCCTCCACAAGCGAATCCTTATAATCGCACTCGAACGGCGGTATTGTCAAATCAACACACGCGGTGATGTAATCGGCGTCTATAGCCGCCGAAAGCTCCTCCTCGGACATTTCCGCTATAATATCGGTGACAAGCTTATTTTCATCGGTCGGCAGGAAAATTTTCATAGACGAACCGTCCGTATACATCAGCCTTACAGACTTGAAAGTCTCCCCATCAGAATAGTACATATCCTCAGTCATGCTCATCGCGGGAGCGTTCTCGTTGTAGCCGTTCACACCGTAAAATCCTCTCGGATATCTGTCGTCAAAGTGATTGACCCACTCGTTTTTGAAGTACAGCGTGTTCACTAACGCAAGCCAAGCGTCATCGGACAGCGGTTCGCTGAGCATATCCTTTATCAGACCGTTGGTATTTTTCTCCACCCAGCCGTTAAGCTCGTCAACAAAGCCTTGGGAAGTAAGGTCACTGGTAAAGCTTTCCGCACGGAAAATATCCGTCAGACTGCTTCTGAAGTCGGAATTCAGTTCCCCTGCCGCGTCGGAGACCCACACGGAATTTTTCGCGGACAGACTGCCGTCCTCACGGTTCAGCTCCTCCATAAGCTTTTTGCCCACTTCGATCATCTCCGCTTTGCTGCTGTAGCCGAACAATCCCAGAAGCTCTTTTTCAGTTGAAGAACCCTCCCCCGCGCCCATAGCCGCCATGCTCATGGCAAACTTCGCGCTTGCAGGAGATATAACAAAGCTTTCACCGTTACGCGCCGCGTATTTCAAGAACGCAATTTCAAAGTTCCCCTCTGAACTGTCAGTATCTGTTCGGGAAGGTTCCCCAATGCCTGTATCCATATCCTGCACGCCGGTTTCCGCTGAGGGGACTATATCCGAAGTGTTGTCGATAGTTTCCGACCAAGCCGAAGTCTCTTCCTCCGCAAGACAGGTCACGGTCTGCACCTCGTCATCGGGTGCGGGACACCCTGTCAGTGTAAGCGTACAAGCCAAAGCCGCTGATAACAAAGCTTTTCTTTTCATAGGTCAATTCTCCCCTTTCAGTTCATGCCATTTTTTAACAAGCGTATCCGCGTCCGCGCTGTAGGAAAATTTCATGCGGTCGTAGAAAAAATCGTCAATTCCGTTTTGAGGATAGATAACGTCCACTGCCGATTCATCGTCAAGCGTTACCCAGCCGTTGTGGAAAATAATTCCCCCATCCAGCGTGATCTCTATCTGAGGCGCGTTCTCAAAAGCAAGGCTGTAGCCCTCCCCGTCGTTTTTCAGCGGAAGCACGTAGCTTCGGTTTTCAAGCAGCCTGTATGGCGTTGCGCTCTCAATGGTGATATTTTCCGTCTCGCGGGTGTCAGCGTTCTCGGCTGTAAGCTCGTAGCAGACCGTTCCGCCTCGGCTGTAAGCTCTGTCCACATAAGCGTTCACGATAACGTCCGTGTGTATCAGAACGTTTGCCTCAACAAAGAAATCGTCTCCCGACGTTTCGCCTGTCGGAACATCTTCAACCGCCTCCGCAGGAGCAAGATTCAAACTTTCGTACAGCACTGTTCCCACCGAAATATTTTCGTCCGACGGAACAGTTTCCGCCGCCCCTCCGTCAAAATCCGAATCGTCATAGCCGTTTTCACTCTCGGCAGCATCGTAGGCGGCCTCCTGATCAACATTCGGAGCAGCAGGATTTACTTCCGCGCTGTTTTGCATATTTCCGCCCGAACCGGCAGCCATATCGGAAGTATTTACACCTCTGAACGCTGTCTGAAAAGCTGCCGGAAGCATTATCAGCACAGCTGCCGCAGCCAGCGCCGCCCGCAAAGCTGTCTTTCTGAAAGTAATTGATTTTTTCACGGGACTGGAAGTCACGCCGCTTATGTCCTCGGAATTTTTTTCGTCAAGACCGCGCTCAATCCGCTCCCAGAGAGCGTCCATGTCGGGCGCGTTCTGTTCCGCATGAGTCTTGTACAGTTCTTTTATTTTTTTATCGTTAAAGTTCATACCGACTGCGCCTCCCCGACAAATTTTTGCAGCTTTGACACTGCGTTACGGTATTTCCATGTGACCGTACCAAGCGGTTTTCCCACTATTGCTGCTATCTCCTTAAATGTAAGCTCTGCAAGGATATGCATATTGACGATCTCCCGCTCGCTTTCGTCCAGCGTTTCCAGAGCCTCCGCCACAGCCATATTTCCCGTTACCGTTTCCTCGGTAGACAGACTGTCCGCAAGCTCGGCAGCCGCACCCTCTTCGCTGTCGCTGTTAAGTGACAGCTGTTCTCGGCTTTTCTTTTTCAGAAAGTCCAGCGCCATATTTCTTGCGATCGTGACAAGCCATCGCTTGTGCTTCCCGCCGAAGCAGTAAGTATCGGCTATCCGCCACAGCTTCAGAAAAAATTCCGACGTAACGTCCTCCGCGTCATGGCTGCTGCGGAGAATCTGGTACACGCACTGATATATTGTTTTTCCGTATTCCTCGTAAATTTCTTTCAGACCCTGCCTGTCACCCTGCTGTATGAGCGTTATCCTGCGCTCAAACTGCCTGTCCGTCATACCGTTCTCACCCCTTTAATACTAATTTTTTGTCTACACTTTGATAAAAAATTAGGATTTGCGGACTTACGTAATTAATTTTAATGTCCACTAATTATAATACGATTTTTCATCATAGTTTTTATGGGTACAATTGCTACAAATCTTAGATAAAATTTTTATGCAAACCCAACAAAAAAGGCGTACCCGTTCCAACGAGTACGCCCAAATCAGTCGTTTTATACGATTTTATTAAGTTCCTCAAGAAGATTTTTCTTTGCTTCAAGGCTCTGCATTCCCTTGGAGAAAATACAGTCCATACGGTAGCGGATATAGTCCTCGTAAAGCTTTGTGCCAAAAACATTTTCGTTCAGCAGCTTTGTATAGGAAACCGCGTCCATGTTGCCTGAAATAACATACAGAAGCTTTTCCAGAGACATCATCTTCTTATCGTCGTCGGAAAGATTCTTAGACGCAGGAAGTGCGTTGATCTCAACCAAAACGTTCCTCTTGTCCGAACGGATAGTGTAACCGTTCGATTCAAGATCACCGAAAACACGTATAATATTGGTCTTGAGGGCAGGTCCCGCAAACGGGAACATTCTCAAAGGCAAATCCTCTTCCTTAACGTCAACGTAAATAGCCTTGTCGCTGGCCGGGGCAAGGATAACCTTGTAGATATCCGTGAACCAGTAGTCGCTGCCGTCCTTGTAGGTAATAGGATACTTATAACCCTTCATGCCGGAGCTGAGCGCAAAATCAAGCACGGGCTCACGGCTCGCACTGTAGTATTCATCGTGATTTTTGGCGCACTTATCCGAAACGATCTTGGTGATTCTTGAAACAGTAAATTCTCCCATATCATTCTTGTCGCCGTCAAGGAACGTTCTCACGCCGTCAAAAGTATTCTTCTGCAAATCCTCGGCAAAGCTTGACGCGCGGATATAGTCCTTGTTGAACTTGCTCATCACGTTGACCATAACGTCATCATTAATAAGACCGTCAGCTTCGTTGTAGTCATAATTTTCCATAACGCACTTTTTCAGCGCGCCCTTGAGAGCAGTCTCTTCGTCCTTGTCAATGCCAGTAAAAGCAAAACGGTCGTATACCTGTTCCATCATCACATCGAGAGGCACCTCGCCGCTGATGTATTTGAAACGGTCGTTGTTGAGGAGTACAGCCATTTTCGGCAGTATCTTCTGCTTGGCGGTCTCACCGGTTGTGATCTTGTTGGACATCATTCCCAGACAAACAAGGAACTCGGCATAATCCTTCATAATATCCTGTTCGTTGAGATAATTGAAGAAATATCCGTAAACATAACCTGCGAAAAACTCTTTAAGGCTGTTGAACAGATCGGGATTTCTGCCAATTTCGGCTATGTACTTATCTTTGAAAGCGGCAACGTCTGTTACGGCAATTGACTTCTTTCCGCCGTTAAGCGCAGTAAGCTGCTTTTCCTGACCCTTGAAAAAGAGTTTAAGATACGTGTTGTATCGCGGTTCCTTTGCGCCGCTGCGTTTATCCTCGCAGAAAGTCCAGATAAGAAAAGCTCTGTGCATATTTTTAACCGCATCGGAAGAACTCTCAACCAAATTTTTCACATCGATATCAACATTCTGACCGAACTTGGAGTTCTTGTTGAAATCGGCGAGAATTTTTTCGATCTCCTCCTTAAAAGCGGCATAGGCAGGAGATTTCTCCATAAATATCACCGAGTCCAGTATCTCGGAACCGGCAACCGTCAAATCGAAAACGACACTCATCATCTGCTCCGTTTCTCAGCGGCACAAGTTTTTTGACACCCCGCCCCGTCCGCCGCTGTTGACGAAGCTTTATAACAAGACAAATTACGGTATTGCCTCAAAAGATCAAACGCCGTAAACCTTGCGGTATTCGATCATTTTTTCCAGATACTCACTGCCGGGAACAACGCCGTCCCTTATTGCATCAATAATATCATTCATAGTCACGATCGGGTATATATTAACACCGAACTCGCCGCTTACCTCCTGAACCGCAGATTTATCACCATTCAGACCCTTTTCCATACGGTCAACCTGTATGACCATAGCGGCAACATCAACATTTGCAGCGTCTTTAAGCTTGGGCATTACCTCGCGCAGAGCCTTTCCCGACGTCATAACGTCCTCTATAATAACGACCTTTTCGCCATCTGTAAGCTGTTTTCCAACAATACAGCCGCCCTCGCCGTGATCCTTGGCTTCCTTACGGTCGAAGCAGTAGTTCACATCAATACCGAACTTCGTGTACAGCGCAACCGCCGTAGATACCGCCAGCGGTATACCCTTATAGGCAGGACCGAACAGCGTATCGAACTTTATTCCGTTATCGTGGATACACTCAGCATAGAACTCGCCAAGTCTTGCAAGCTGCGCACCGGTCTTATAGTTGCCCGAATTCATGAAGTACGGTGAGAGTCTTCCGCTTTTAAGCGTAAATTCCCCGAAAGTAAGCACGCCGCTGTCCACCATAAATTTAATAAAATCCTGTTTGTAGCCCATAAAATTTCTCCTTAACACAATTTT
>CAMWRN010000116.1 GCA_947176675.1 uncultured Clostridia bacterium
CGTTAGGGATTTCCGTCTTGAAAGCGAGTTTGACGTGCTTTTCTGTTCGGGAGTGCTGCACTTTATTCCAAATGAACTGCGGGAGGAAATTTTTGAGAATTACCGCACCCACACTGCGGAGAACGGCATACACGTAATGAATGTTTTTGTGAAAAAGCCGTTCATACCCGTCCCGCCCGATAAGGACAGCAGGAATTTTAAATGGCTTTCGGGGGAGCTTTTTAGGTACTACACCGACTGGCTTCTGCACAGGTGCGACGAGGTCATATTTGACTGCAACAGTGGGAGTGTACCACACAAGCATTGTATGGACATAGTAATTGCCGAAAATCGGAGGGAAGCTAATGAGTAAAAATTACAGTACGGTTTTATTCGATCTGGACGGCACGCTTACCGATTCGTCTTCGGGAATTTTTAACTGTGTGAAGCATGCACTGACTTCGCTGGGACTGGAAATTCCCAATGATACGACGCTGAATAAATTTCTCGGACCGCCTTTGATACACTCTTTTAAGGAGTTCTGCGGACTGGACGAGGATACCGCGAGAGAGGCGGTAAGGCTTTATCGACAGCGGTATGAAACTGTTCTTACAGAGGAAAACGCTTTGTATGACGGTATTGAAGATATGCTGAAACGGCTTACCGACACGGGAGTGACTGCTGCGGTGGCTACTTCAAAGCCCGAAAAATACGCAGTAAGGATTTTGGAGGGTTTTGGGATAAGGCGTTATTTCAAAGCGGTCTGCGGGGCAGATCCCGACGACGGCAAGACTGAAAAGGCGCACCTGATCAAAAAAGCTCTCGAACAATGCGGTGTGACCGATCTCGGTACGGCGGTAATGGTCGGAGACAGGTCCTACGACATAGAGGGTGCAAAGTCGGCTGGAATTGCTTCTGTCGGTGCGCTTTATGGATACGGCAGCCGTGCCGAGCTTGAAGAAGCGGGCGCGGACTATATAGCTTCCAAACCAAATGAAATTGTAAAAATTATTTTAAAATAAACTATTATTTTTTGGAGGAATTTAAAATGGCAAACATTGAGAAAAAGGAACAGCTTTATGAGGGAAAGGCTAAGAAAGTCTTTTCAACAAACGATCCTGATATGGTCATTGTTGATTATAAGGACGACGCTACCGCTTTCAACGGCGAGAAAAAAGGCACTATCCGCGGCAAGGGCGTTGTGAACAATAAGATGACAAACTATATGTTCAAGCTTCTTGAAAAGGAGGGTATCCCCACACATCTTGTTGAGGAAATAAGCGACAGAGAGACTATCGTTAAAAAGGTTGAGATAGTTCCCCTTGAGGTTATTGTGAGAAACGTTGCGGCAGGCAGCTTTTCCAAAAAGCTTGGCATTGAGGAGGGTACTCCCCTGAAGCGTCCCACGCTGGAATTCAGCTACAAGAACGACGACTTGGGCGACCCGTTCATTAACGACTACTACGCTCTCGGTCTCGGTCTTGCTACGCAGGAGGAAATTGATACTATTTCAAAGTACGCCTTTGCGGTAAATGATTTCATGCTGAAATTTTTCAAGGAACACGGCATTGATCTTATCGACTTCAAGATTGAATTCGGCAGATTCCACGGTCAGATACTGCTTGCGGACGAAATTTCTCCCGACACCTGCCGTTTCTGGGACAGCAAGACCCACGAGAAGCTTGACAAGGACCGTTTCCGCAGAGACATGGGCGGCGTAGAGGAAGCTTATCAGGAAATGATGAAGAGGATTTTCGGTGAATAAACCGAGTAAGCTGTAAAATTGATTTTTATCGGCTTCGGATATCTGATTTTCCGAAGCTGCGAACCATGAAAGGATATTCATATATATGGGCGGATTTTTTGGAGCAGCCACAATAAACGACTGCATAAGCGACGTTTTCTTCGGTACAGACTATCATTCTCACCTGGGCACAAGGCGCGGCGGTATGACCGCATATTCCCCGGAGCTTGGCTTTCAGAGAAGTATCCACAGCATTGAGAACTCGCCATTCAGGACAAAGTTTGAAAACGACATAGAAGCCATGCATGGCAGACTCTGCATAGGCTGTATCAGCGACAGCGACCCGCAGCCTATCCTGTTGAGGTCGAAAATGGGTGTTTACGCGGTCTGTAATATCGGAATAATCAATAACGCCGAGCAGCTCAGAAATGAGTTTGTGGACAACTGCTTTGCCAGCTTTGAGGCGATGAGCAGCGGAAGCGTTAATTCCAGCTCGCTGATAGGCGCGCTTATCTCTCAGAAGGGGTCTTTCGTTGAGGGTATTCGTTACGCGCAGGAAAAGATAGAGGGTACAATGTCCCTGCTTATCCTGACGGAGGACTGTATTATTGCCGCAAGGGACAAGAACGGACGTCTCCCTATTGTTATCGGCAAGGGTGTAAACGGCTATTGCTGTTCTTTTGAGTCATTCGCGTTTCAGAAGTTAGGCTACGAGACCTATCGTGAGCTTCTTCCCGGCGAGATAGTGAAGATCACCCATGAGAAGTGTGAGACTCTTGCGGAGGGTCACACAAATATGAATATATGCACCTTTTTGTGGACATATTACGGCTATCCCAACTCAATATACGAGGGTGTGACGGTTGAGACAATGCGTACCCGCAACGGCGAGATCATGGCAGAGGCGGAGATGAAAAACGGTACTCTGCCTGATGTGGACTACGTTTGCGGCGTACCCGACTCGGGAATACCTCATGCTATCGGCTATGCCAACAAGAGCGGTATTCCGTTTGCCAGACCCTTTATAAAGTACACTCCCACATGGCCAAGAAGCTTTATGCCTCAAAATCAGGTCATGCGGAACAAAGTCGCGAAAATGAAGCTTATCCCCGTACATGAGCTTATCGAAGGCAAGCGTTTGCTTTTCGTGGACGACAGCATTGTCCGCGGCACGCAGATGAGGGAAACGGTGGAGTTCCTGTATTCAAACGGCGCAAAGGAAGTCCATATGCGTTCGGCTTGTCCGCCTATCATGTACGGCTGCAAATTTTTGAATTTCTCCAGAAGCACCTCGGAGCTTGATCTTATTGCGAGAAAGATCATCGACGAGCTTGAGGGCGCGGAGGGCGTGAAGTACATCAGCGAATACAGCGACACCAACACCGAGCGCGGCAAAAAGCTGAGAGAAGAGATATGCCGCCGTCTGAAGCTTACTTCCATAGAGTTCCAGTCCCTTGAGGGCACTGTAAGAGCGGTGGGACTGCCTGCGGACAGTCTTTGCAGCTATTGCTGGAACGGAAAGGAATGAGCGCGGTGTTCGGCGGTATACATGAAGAATGCGGAGTATTCGCAATTTACAGCGACAAAACAATAGACGCGGCAATGCAGACATATATCGGTCTTTACGCTTTGCAGCACAGGGGACAGGAGTCCTGCGGCATAGTTGTAAACGACAGGGGCGTGTTCTCCTACCACAAGGACTTGGGACTTGTCCATGAGGTTTTTGACAAGGACACTCTTGCGGGTCTTGGTCAGGGAAATATTGCGGTGGGACACGTTCGGTATTCCACTACGGGAAACTCCAACCGTTCCAACGCTCAGCCGTTGGTGGTGCGGCATATAAAGGGTCCTATGGCAATCGCACACAACGGAAATCTTGTAAACGCCCGTGAGCTTCGCGAGGAGTATGAACTAAAAGGTGCGATTTTCCACAGCACTAACGACACGGAGGTAATTTCCTACGCCATAACGGAACAGCGGCTTGTGTGTCCGTCTATAGAAAAGGCGGTGGAAAACGCTTTGGGACGGCTTCGCGGTGCGTTTTCCATAGTGGTGATGTCCCCGAAAAAGCTTATTGCGGCAAGAGATCCGTTCGGCTTCCGTCCCCTTTCTCTTGGAAAGCTTGGGGACGCTTATGTGGTAGCTTCCGAGACATGCGCTTTCGACAGTATCGGCGCGGAGTTCATTCGGGACTTGCTCCCCGGAGAGCTTATAGTCATTGACGAAAACGGTGTGCGTTCCGTAAAGACGCACTGCGGCAAGGAAAAAAGCTCCATGTGCGTTTTTGAGTACGTTTATTTTGCCCGTCCCGATTCGATTATTGAGGGCGCAAGCGTACATCGCGCAAGACTCAGGGCGGGAGAATTTTTGTGGCAGGAACACCCTGTGGAAGCCGACGTTGTCATCGGCGTTCCCGACAGCGGTCTTGACGCGGCTCTGGGTCTGTCCAGAGAGTCGGGAATACCCTACGGCGTTGGCTTTATCAAAAATCGCTATGTGGGACGCACCTTTATCCAGCCCAATCAGGCGGACAGAACAAATTCCGTGAAGATAAAGCTTAACGTTGTTAAGGACACGGTTGAGGGCAAGCGTGTCATTCTTGTGGACGACAGTATCGTCCGCGGAACGACCTCAAAGCGTATCGTGAATCTTATCCGCGAGGCGGGTGCAAAGGAGATACACATGAGGATATCCTGTCCTCCGTTTAAAAATCCCTGCTATTTCGGCACGGATATCGACAGCAGGGAAAATCTTATCGCTTGCAAGATGTCCGTAGAGGAGATAGCGAAGGAGATCGGCGCGGACACGCTGGGATATCTCAGCGTTGAGGGCGTAAGGCAGATCGCGGGGAAGGAAGCAGGGTGCGGCTTCTGCGACGCCTGCTTCACGGGGAATTATCCTTGTCCCGTACCCAAGGAAATGCCAAAGGATAAGTTTGAGTTCAAAATTAAAAAGTAATATGAGTAACCGAAAGGAATCAACAATTATGAAAAGTTTTTCCGAAAGCTACAAGGAGGCGGGCGTTGACGTTACTGCCGGCTACAAAGCAGTTGAACTGATGAAGGCTCACGTTGCGAGGACTATGACAAGCGGCGTTATATCGGGTATCGGCGGCTTTGGAGGTCTGTTCGAGCTTGATATGACAGGTATTAAAAAGCCTGTTCTGGTTTCCGGAACGGACGGCGTGGGCACGAAAATCAAGATCGCTTTCACCATGGACAGGCACAACACCGTAGGTATCGACTGCGTGGCAATGTGCGTGAACGATATTATTTGCAGCGGAGCAAAACCCCAGTTTTTCCTTGACTATATCGCCTGCGGAAAGAATATTCCCGAAAAAATTGCGAATATAGTTTCGGGCGTTGCGGAGGGCTGTGTGCAGGCGGGCTGCGCTCTTGTGGGCGGTGAGACCGCCGAGCACCCGGGTCTTATGCCCGACGAGGAGTACGACCTTGCGGGCTTTGCGGTAGGTATTGTTGACAAGGATAAGATTCTCGATCCCTCATGTCAGAAAGTCGGGGACGTGATGATCGCAATCAAGTCAAGCGGCGTGCATTCCAACGGCTTCTCGCTGGTAAGAAAGGTTTTCACGGTCAACGAGCAGAACCTTGCCAGACACCAGTCCGACTTGGGAACTACTCTCGGAGAATGTCTGCTGACCCCCACAAAGATCTATGTTAAAGCGGTAATGTCTCTGCTTGACGCGGTAAAGGTAAAGTCCCTGAGCCACATCACGGGCGGCGGTTTTTATGAAAATATTCCCCGTTCTCTTCCCAACGGACTTTCCGCGAAAATCGCAAGATCGGACGTTCAGACCCTGCCTATTTTCGATCTTATCGCAAAGACGGGGAATATTCCCGAGCGGGATATGTTCAACACCTTCAACATGGGCGTGGGAATGTGCGTTGTCGTTGACAAAAACGACGCGGACAAGGCTATTGCTGCGATAAAGGCGGCAGGCGAGGACGCTTATGTTCTGGGCGAACTTGTTGAGAGCGACGAGGGCGTAATTATTGCAGATTAACTCGGTAAGGCGGAGGCTTGCCTCCGCCTTAGTTTAACATTCAGGCGGGTGAAATTCCCGCCCTTTCAGTAAGAGACGGCTTTTCGCGGCGTGAAAGGATAAATATGGATTTTTGGGAAGAATTACAAAAATGCGGTGCGGATTCTCTTAGTCTTGCAGTAATAAGAAATTATCAAATTGCCGAGACGGTTGCGGAGGGTACGGATATTACACCGCATACAAGATTTCAGGCGGCGTCGATAAGCAAAATGGTATTCACGCTGGCAATTCTGAGACTGGCGTCCGAGGGCAGGATTTCTCTTGAAGCTGATGTAAACAGCTATCTTGGCGGAACTGTGCTTACAGACCGTAACGGAAATCCCGCAAGGGTGAATGTGCGGCAAATACTTTCCCACACGTCGGGTATCGGAGTACACGGTTTTGACGGTTATCCGGTCGGAGCAGAGCTGCCGACAACGTCTCAGATAATCGCAGGAGAGCCGCCCTGTAATTCTCCGAAAATTTACTGCGAGTATGCTCCCGATGAGCATTGGGTATACTCGGGCGGCGGATTTATGGTGCTGCAAAAGTGTGCGGAAAATATCACGGAAACAGATTTTGCCGATTTTATGCAGCAATATGTGCTTTCTCCCATAGGTATGGAGGACAGCACGTTTCGGCAGGATATAACGGAAAATCTTGCCAAAGGCTACACAGAAAATTCCGAGCCTGTTCCCGGCGGTCATATGCTCATGCCCGAGCAGGCGGCGGCAGGTCTTTGGACGACGGCGGCGGACTTGGCGAAATTCGGCATACATATCCGGAATATACTGCGGGGCGGGGACGGACTGATACCGAAAAGTTTCGCCGAGCTTATGACTTCTCCCCAACACAGCGACGTTTTTAATATGGAGGGGACAAAGTGCCGTACAGGTTTGGGCTGTTACTTGAAAAATATTGGGGGAAAGCTATATTTCGGACACAGCGGCGGTAACGTGGGTTTTGTTTCATTGGTGAATTTTTCCGCCGAAAGCGGGAACGGCTTCTGTGCTTTGGTCAACTCGGACGAGGCATTCCCGTTGCTACTGAAAATACAGGGGGAATTTTTAAATTAAGGAGAATGTTATGAAAAATATAGTTGTACTTGTTTCGGGGGGCGGCACGAATTTGCAGGCTCTTATCGATGCGGAAAAGCGTGGGGAGATCGTTGGCGGAAAAATAACCTGCGTGATAGCTTCAAAGCCGGACGCATACGCTCTTGAACGTGCTAAACAGAACGGCATAAAGACCCGTATTCTTGTGCGCAAGGACTTTGCGGATGTTCACGCCTATAGCAAGGCAATGCTTGACGCTCTCAATGAGGAAAAGGCGGATTTAGTCGTGTATGCGGGATTTATGACAATTCTGGACGAAACCGTTTGCATGGCGTACCCAAACAAGATGATGAACGTCCATCCTGCGCTTATTCCGTCATTCTGCGGCAAGGGCTTTTACGGACTGCACGTCCACGAGGCTGTGCTGGAAAAGGGCGTTAAGGTAACGGGGGCGACGGTTCATTTTGTAACCGAGGTCTGCGACGGAGGTCCCATAATTTTGCAGGATACAGTACCCGTACTGAACGGCGACACGCCGGAAGTTCTGCAAAAAAGAGTCATGGAAAACGTGGAATGGAAG
>CAMWRN010000117.1 GCA_947176675.1 uncultured Clostridia bacterium
ATAATATATGTATGACTGCGATGCCTTATGCTTGCAGGCTTATTACTGCAAGCTCACGCTTACGATCGTCAACAGGTACGCAACATTTATTGAGGAGGTTCTATAATGGGTTCTACTATTTCATCCATCCCCTTCGCGGGTACTCCCGAGCAGGAGAAGAAGCTTCGCGCCGTTATCGACAGCCATAAGAACGAAAAAGGCTGCCTTATGCCTATTCTTCAGCAGGCGCAGGAAATTTACGGCTATCTTCCGATAGAGGTTCAGAAGATAATTGCCGCCGAAACAGGCTATCCCCTTGAGAAGATTTACGGGGTAGTCACTTTTTACGCTCAGTTTGCCCTTAATCCCAAGGGTCAGTACAAAATTTCCGTCTGTCTCGGAACCGCGTGCTACGTTAAGGGAAGCGGTGATATCTACAACAAGCTTATCGAAAAACTGGGCATCGACGGCGGAGGCTGCACTCCCGATGGCAAGTTCTCTCTTGAAGCCTGCCGCTGCATAGGCGCGTGCGGTCTTGCTCCCGTTCTCACAGTCAACGAGGACGTTTACGGCAGACTTACAGTGGACGATATCGACGATATCCTTGCAAAGTACAACTGATAACTCGTTTGCTCTCCGCTTTTCGGACAAGGTATAACAAACGCAGGATACATAACACAGATGCGGGAGGGCGCTTAACAAAATATACCAAGGAGGATAATACCAAATGAAGAAATCGCTGGAAGAACTTAACGTTATCCGTGACAAAATAAAGGGACAGGTCGAGATCCGCAGAGAATCTTCCGACACGGGCGCAGATAAAAAATATCAGGTTTTGGTCTGCGGCGGTACGGGCTGTACCTCTTCGGGAAGCATGAAAATTATTGAAAAGCTTCACGAGGAAATTGAAAAGAACGGTATCGGCGACAAGGTCGAGGTAATCAAAACAGGCTGCTTCGGTCTCTGTGCGCTGGGTCCGATTATGATCGTTTACCCCGAGGGTGCGTTTTACTCGATGGTCAAGGAGGAGGAGATCCCCGAGATCGTAAGAGAACACCTTGTTGGCGGTCACGTTGACACAAAATATCTCTATAAGGAGACCGTTACCGAGAGCGGTATCAAGTCCCTTAACGAGACAAACTTCTATAAAAAGCAGAACCGCGTTGCGCTCAGGAACTGCGGTGTTATCGACCCCGAAAATATCGATGAGTACATCGGTACCGACGGTTATCAGGCTCTTGCAAAGGTCATCAAGGAGATGACTCCCGAGCAGGTTATCCAGACCATTCTGGATTCCGGTCTCCGCGGAAGAGGAGGAGGCGGTTTCCCCACAGGAATGAAATGGAAGCTGGCAAGAAACATCGTTCCCGACGCAGATCAGAAATATGTCTGTTGTAACGCCGACGAGGGCGACCCGGGCGCATTCATGGACCGTTCCGTTCTCGAGGGCGACCCCCATGTTGTTCTTGAAGCTATGGCTATCGCAGGTTACGCTATCGGCGCAAATCAGGGCTACATATATGTAAGAGCCGAGTACCCGATTGCTATACACCGTCTGGAGATCGCTATCGGTCAGGCGCGTGAGTACGGCATTCTGGGCAAGGGCATTTTCGGCACAGACTTCGATTTCGATATTGAGCTTCGTCTCGGCGCAGGCGCATTCGTGTGCGGCGAGGAAACAGCTCTCATGACCTCTATCGAGGGCAACCGCGGCGAGCCCAGACCCCGTCCTCCGTTCCCTGCCGAAAAGGGTCTCTACGGCAAGCCTACAATTCTTAACAATGTTGAAACATACGCCAATGTTCCGAGGATCATTCTCAACGGCGCAGAGTGGTTTGCTTCAATGGGGACCGAGAAATCCAAGGGTACAAAGGTATTCGCCCTCGGCGGAAAGATCAACAACACCGGTCTTGTTGAGGTTCCTATGGGAACGACTCTCCGCGAGGTTGTTGAAGAGATCGGCGGCGGCATACCCGGCGGCAAGAAGTTTAAGGCTGCCCAGACAGGCGGACCTTCCGGCGGCTGTATCCCCGCAGAGCATTTCGATGTTCCCATCGACTACGATAACCTTATCGCTATCGGCTCGATGATGGGTTCGGGCGGACTTATCGTTATGGACGAGGATAACTGTATGGTGGATATCGCCAAGTTCTTCCTTGAATTTACCGTTGACGAGTCCTGCGGAAAGTGTACCCCTTGCCGCGTAGGTACAAAGAGGCTTCTTGAGCTTCTCGACAAGATCACAAAGGGTCAGGGCACAATGGAGGATATCGACAAGATGGAAGAGCTTTGCTACTACATCAAGGCGAACTCTCTGTGCGGTCTGGGTCAGACTGCGCCTAACCCTGTGCTTTCCACACTGAAATTCTTCCGCGATGAGTATATCGCTCACGTTAAGGATAAGAGATGTCCCGCAGGAGTCTGCAAGAAGCTTCTCAGCTTTGAGATCGACCCCGACAAGTGTAAGGGCTGTACCGCCTGCGCAAGAATTTGTCCCGCGGGAGCTATCGAAGGCTCAGTCAAAACTCCTCACGTTATCAACAAGGATAAGTGCCTGAAGTGCGGAGCGTGCATCGAAAAATGTAAGTTCGGCGCGATCGCCAAGAAGTAAGCCGATCGGATAAGGAGGATTTTAAGAAATGGATATGATTAATGTTAAAGTCAACGGCGTTGACGTTACCGCGCCCAAAGGTACAACTATCCTTCAGGCTGCGCGTATGGCGAACGTTGATATACCCACGCTTTGCTACCTTAAAGATATAAACGAGATCGGCGCGTGCCGTATCTGCGTTGTTGAAGCCGACGAGGGCAGAGGAAAGCGTCTTGTGGCTTCCTGCGTTTACCCCATTACCGAGGGTATGCAGATCTTCACAAATACACCAAAGGTTCTGGAATCCAGAAAGAAAACCTTGCAGCTTATTCTTTCCACCCATGAAAAGAAGTGTACTTCCTGCGTAAGAAGCGAAAACTGCGAGCTGAAGAAAATGGCTCATGACATGGGCGTGGACGACGAGTGCAAGTACGACGGCGAGAACATGAAGTACGAGATCGACTTCTCCGCCGCTCATATGATAAGAGACAACAACAAGTGTATCCTTTGCCGCCGCTGCGTTGCGGTCTGCAATGCTACACAGGGCGTCGGCGTTATCGGAGCAAACGAGAGAGGCTTTAAGACCCACATCAGCTCCGCATTTGAGCTTGGTCTGGGCGAGACAAGCTGTATCTCCTGCGGTCAGTGTATCGCTGTATGTCCGGTAGGCGCTATTACTGAAAAGGACGACACCGCAAAGGTTCTTGACGCTATTGCAGACGAGAGCAAATTTGTTATCGTTCAGACAGCTCCCGCTGTACGCGCGGCTCTGGGCGAGGAATTCGGCTATCCCATGGGTACGAACGTTGAGGGTAAAATGGCTGCGGCTCTCCGCAGAATAGGCTTTGCAAAGGTATTCGATACAGACTTTGCAGCTGACCTCACAATTATGGAGGAAGCAAACGAACTGGTGGAGCGCGTTAAGAACGGCGGCAAGCTGCCGATGATCACTTCCTGCTCGCCCGGCTGGATCAAGTACTGTGAGCACTACTACCCCGATATGATCGACAATCTTTCTTCCTGCAAATCTCCTATGCAGATGTTCGGCGCAACGGCTAAGACATACTATGCTCAGAAAATGGGCATTGATCCCAAGGATATGGTCGTAGTTGCAGTTATGCCTTGCACCGCTAAGAAATTTGAGATAGGCAGAGACGACCAGAGTGCGGCGGGAGTTCCCGATGTGGACATCTCTATCACAACAAGAGAGCTTGCACGTCTTATCAAGAGATGCGGCATCAAGTTCAACGAGCTTGAAGACGAGAAGTTTGACGAGCCTCTCGGAATCGGTACCGGCGCAAGCGTTATCTTCGGCGCAACAGGCGGCGTAATGGAAGCTGCTCTGCGTACTGCTGTTAAGATGATAACAGGCAATGAAGCCGAGAATATTGAATTTACCGATGTCCGCGGCGTTGAGGGAATCAAAGAAGCTTCCTACAAGGTAGGCGATCTTGACGTTAAGGTTGCGGTAGCTTCGGGTACTGCAAACGCTGCTGCTCTCCTCAACAAGGTAAAGAGCGGTGAAGCCGACTACACCTTTATCGAGATCATGGGATGTCCCGGCGGCTGTGTAAACGGCGGCGGTCAGCCTCAGCAGCCTGCTTCGGTACGCAACTTTGAGGATATCCGTGCTATCCGCGCTAAGGCTCTCTACGATCAGGACGCTGCATGCGCTCTCAGACGTTCTCACGAGAACCCTGCGATCAAGGAAGTTTACGATACTTTCTTTGAGAAGCCCGGCAGCCATAAGGCGCATGAGATACTCCATACAAGCTATGTTAAGAGAGGGCTTTGATTCCTGAGCGAATAAAAATTTATCCCCGTCCGCAAGCGGTTTTAAGTTTGCGGACGGGGAATTTTATGTAGGAGAGAGAATTATCATGGGGTTCAGCTTTTTCTGAAAATGCCGAAGTCAAGGAGCTTTTCCTTTGAAAAAATCGCCGCCAGCGCAGGAGGGATCATTACTGCTGCCGCAGAAAGCTCTCCGCCGAAAACTACTGCCGCAAGCGAGACGGCAAGAACGACACTGCCTGTAAGTTTCTGCGGACGTAAACTTTTATTGGAACGTCTTTGGCTGCTTTTGGTGGTGACGGTTATCTTTCGTTCCATGTTTTCACGGTCAAGATTTTTAGCGTTTGATGTTGTCATATAGATCATTCCTTTCAGTGCAATTTTCTTTTTTGTTTTGCACAAATGTTCTGCACGTTTGTTCTGTTTATTATTATAGAACATCAGTTCGGATTTGTCAAGAGCTTTTGGAAATTTTGTTCGCACAAATTTAAACAAAAATGCCACATATGTTTTGTTTAAATTTATAAAACCGAAGATGCGTACACATTATATCATGTACGCATCTTCGGTTGTAATTTACTGCCTGTGTATATGAATTTTTTACTCTTTGCTGTAAATATTTATTTCCCTCGTATTGCTGATACTTATAATAGGTTTTTCAGCGCCCGCTTCAAGCACGTTCTTTTTAAGAATGTTCTGCGGGTCGTTTATTTTGCCGCCTTGAAGCAGGTTCAGCTTCATGTTTACATTATCGGGAAATTTATCTAAGTAGACCGAAACACCTCTGAATGCTTTTGATTCCGAACCGTCCAGCGTGATATTGTGTTTCAGATCATCTGCCTCTAAATCAAGAATTACAAACGATCCGTTGGCATTGATCATCACATCTGAGTTTAAAGTGTACAGAGAGATATTACCGAACTCGCCTGATACTTCGATTTGTTCAAATTCTTTTTGAGGTATGTCAATAAGGACGGAACCGAGAACATTATTGTCGTCTTCCGCATTTTCCATCATAACGTTAATGTCAATCGTTCCGCCGTTCTCGTCACAGCGGACCTCATATTTGTGGGCGGCGTTCAGGTCTCCGTTATGAAATTCAAAGTATTCATCTGCACTCTGCCGTATGACAATGGAACGGGCATTACCGCTTATATTAACATGACGGATATTTTCAGCAGAAATATCGTCATGTATTTTTTCCGATTGACTTTGGGATGATGCGTTAAAAGCATCATCGTTATCGTTTACACCAATTGTCAAACCGGCTATACATATAAGTATAATCAATAAGGCTGCCATCATTTTCATAATTATACTGCTCCTTTTCTTTTTTATCGTATGTCAGGCACTATTCAAGGTTAAGTTTTTTGGCAAAAATTCTTTCAGAGGCTATGAAGAATCCCAACGATATCACAAAGGAAATTACAAGCGCAATGAGCATGACATTGTTTGATATCCGGAAAACTTCGGTCATCGGCATCATTTCGTTCTCCCACCTGTCATCGATAAAGCTCGGTACGAGGAATGCCAATATTATTGTGGAAATAATATTTTCCGCAATGTTGACTCCGAAAAACGCCAGCACGGCAATACCAAGCTTGTGACTGTTTGAAAGGTTTCCGAGAGCAAAGCAGAAGTATGTGTGCGCCATAATGAAAAATGGAAACAAGACGATTGATATTATTATAATGGTTAAAAGATGAATAATAAATGTCTTTTCTGCCGAATTGGATGCCGAGGAAATTGCGTCAGCAAGCTCTTCAAATAAGTTAAAAAACCAGAACGGCTCGCCCATGCCTATCCCTATGCATATGCCGCCGATGATAAACGCGGACAAAAACCATATATAGGCACTGATAAGCTTTGAAGCCAGAATCTGCCATGTGTGAACGGGCAGGGTGTGGGTGAGATAGCCCTCGTCCCGCACAACGTTTTTGTAGAAGCGCATTACCGTCAGTACTACGACCGCAATGCCTATTGCAACGATCAGCATCATAAATACAACACCGAACATACCCTCAACGATCTTGAGTATTTGGTTGTCGCGTATGCTTTCCTTTATTTTGCCCATGGTGAACATCATAACGCTTACAAGAAGCGTTGCCGCATAAAGAGCGGAATACTTTTTCCAGTCTGCCATAAGATCATATTTGATAAGCTTTCCTAACATGCGAACACCTCCCTGAAAAGCGCGTCTACGGATTTTCCATGTTGCTCCCTGATTTCGTCCACAGTTGAGTGGAGGGTCACACAGCCGTATTTGATAAAAATAACATCGTCCAGAACGTGTTCGATATCGCTTATAAGATGAGTGGAAATAAGTACCGAGGCGTTCTCACTGTAGTTACTGAGAATGGTCTTGAGAATGTAGTCCCGCGCCGCAGGATCAACGCCGCCGATAGGCTCGTCAAGCAGATAAAGTTCGGCGTTCCTGCTCATCACAAGAATAAGCTGCACTTTTTCACGTGTACCCTTTGACATAGTTTTCAGTCTTTCGGCAGGGTTTATGTTAAGGCGTTCGAGCATATCGTAAGCGGTCTCGCTGCTGAAATCGGAATAGAAATCCGCGAAAAAACTGACCGCTTGTCTTACGCTCATCCATTCGTTGAGATATGTCCTCTCGGGAAGATAGGAAACTATCTTCTTGGTCTCGATACCGACAGGCTTACCCGAAATTAAAGCCTCTCCGCTGCTTGCGGTAAGTATCCCGCTGAGTATTTTTATCAGTGTGGTCTTGCCGCTTCCGTTTGGACCTAACAGTCCCACAATCTTGCCGCGCTCAACGTTCAGATTTACGTTCTGCAGCGCCTGTTTGCTTCCGAAGCTTTTGTTCAGATCTTTGCATTCTATAAGCATTTATTTAACCCCTTTCGGCAATATATTTACCCAGAAGCTCAACGGCTTCTTCAGGCGAATAGCCAAGTCTGTTCATCTTTTTGAGGAACGTGTCCAGATG
>CAMWRN010000118.1 GCA_947176675.1 uncultured Clostridia bacterium
GTCCATAACAGCTTCCATAGCCTTTATGGGGTCGATCTCGGTAACGATGACTTCCGCGCCAAGACCCTTTGCACGCATTGCAACGCCCTTTCCGCACCAGCCGTAGCCTGCAACGACAACGTTCTTGCCCGCAACAATAAGGTTTGTGGTGCGGTTAATGCCGTCCCAAACGGACTGACCCGTACCGTAGCGGTTGTCGAAAAGGTGCTTGCAGTCCGCATTGTTTACCAGAACCATGGGGAACTGAAGCTTGTTCTCCTTAGCCATTGCGATAAGACGGATAATGCCCGTAGTTGTCTCCTCGCAGCCGCCGATAACGTCCTTGATCTTTTCGGGGTACTCGCTGTGGATAAGATTAACAAGGTCGCCGCCGTCGTCGATGATGATATTGGGACCCGCTTCAATTACCTTAGAGGTGTGGCGGTGGTACTCCTCGTCGGTGGCGTTGTACCATGCGTAAACATTCAGACCGCCGTGTACAAGAGCCGCCGCAACGTCGTCCTGAGTTGAAAGCGGGTTACTGCCCGTAATGTACATCTCCGCGCCGCCCGCCGCAAGGACACGGCACAGGTACGCTGTTTTCGCTTCAAGGTGAACGGAAAGCGCCACCTTAACGCCTGCAAAAGGTTTTTCGGCTGCAAATTCCTCCTCGATACCGCGGAGCAGGGGCATATTTGCCTTTACCCACTGGATTTTGGTTTCGCCGCTTTCCCAAAGGTTTACATCTCTGATCTCGCTTGACATATGATTACCTCCTGTTAAATTTTTATATTTTTACTTATTGTTCGTTTTCTGTGTTTTCGTCAGCAGATTCAACGTATTCCATTATATCGCCGGGCTGACAATTCAATACACGGCATATTCTTTCAACGGTCTTGTGGTCTAATCCGCCTGTACCGTTTCTAAGGTTCGTTAAAGTTCCCTGACCTATCAACCCCTCTTTTCTTATACGAGTTGTGTTCCAGCCCTTTTCTTTTAACAGGGCAAACAGTTTATCATATTTAATCGGCACTTCACACAACTCCTTTCAAAATATTATTTTACCATTTTTTAAGTTTAAAGTATATACATATTGTTGCACTAAATTTTGTGAAATATGTCTATTGATTTGCACAAAGTTCAGTGCTATAATTAAATCATAGTAAATAGCAAAATACCTACGGTCTTTAGGGGAACGCCCTCTATCACAGGGCGTTCCCCTCTTGACCCTCGCGAGCTGTGCTCAGCTCGACCAGCTAAACAGAAAGGAAAATTTACCATGAAAAAGAATTTAGAAGATATAAGGGACAAACTGGAAAACGAAGTCGAAACCGCAAAAGCTCTAGCCGAAGCTATGATACTTATTCACGCAGGCTCTTACATCTTTGATCAATACGAAGTTATGTTTGAAAACGTTCAGCATTTTTTCGGCTTGATGGTGGAAATTTCCGAAAACCATGTTCGCAGCCTCGATATTCTGACAGACAATCTTACTGATTTTCACAATGACCTGAAAACCAACTGAGAATTACACCGTCAACTCGCAGAATTCCGCTTCGCAATAGTCCCCCAACGCTTCGGGGGAAACTATCACCTGCATTCCCCTTGCACCCGCGCTGACCGCTATTTCGTCAAACAGGACGGCTGTCTCGTCTATATAAGTAGGGAACTTTTTCTTCATTCCCACAGGCGAACACCCTCCGCGGACATAGCCCGTAACACCAAGCAAGTCCTTGACGTGCAGCATTTCGCACTTTTTGTTACCGCTGACATTTGCGGATTTTTTCAGGTCAAGCTCCTCGGCAACGGGGATACAGCACACGAAATATCCCGACTTATCGCCTTTCAGCACAAGGGTCTTGAACACCTGCTCGGCAGGCTGACCCAGCGCCTCCGCCGCGTGGACTCCCGACAGGTCGCTTTCGTCCACCTCGTATTCCGCGGTTTTAAAGGGTATCCCTGCCGCTTCAAGAAGCCGCATTGCGTTTGTTTTGTTCATATCTGTTTATTCTCCGTAATTATTTGAATTATCAAATCACAGCCCGTGAGGCGACTCCACCTTTTTGTCCGACTCCTGTATGGACACCAAGGTCATCTCATTTCCGCGCTTTGAAACCACGTACTCAACATATTTTTCGGGACTGGGTTCCTCGTCCGAAGTAAGCGTCAGCCATGAGGGCGTAGGCGATACATATCCAACCGTAAGGGTGTACCGTTCACCCACGCGGGTTATGTCCTCGATATAGGGCGAATATGTGAAATGCTTCGGGTTTGAGGGTATGCGGTACGACTTTATCGACTCGTCGTAATAAAACTGCACCTCAACGCCGATTATTGATTGGTGTTCAAAGCTTAGACCCGTACCGAAAAGCTTTGTGCCGTGCTGTTCTACGTCAAGCTCCGGGACGATTATCATATCAAAATCCGCTTCGTATTTAGATTTATCCTCATACAGGATAATATCCCACAGCGCCGCCGTTATCAGTGTTTCACTGCGGAGCTTTACCGTCTGGTTGAACGGAGCAGGATCGCATATTACTATCGGATATACAAACCGCGCAAACTCGTTTTTCTGCTGTGTATTGTCCGCAAACGCCTTTAC
This sequence comes from uncultured Clostridia bacterium, assembly GCA_947176675.1. Taxonomy (GTDB): domain Bacteria; phylum Bacillota; class Clostridia; order Oscillospirales; family Ruminococcaceae; genus RGIG8773. The sequence goes on from CAMWRN010000118.1 coordinate 2,582, forward strand.
CGCGTCAACAGTAAAAACTACAGTGGAATAAAGTCCCACGATCGCAAGCAGGGAAATAACTATTCCGAACAGATAGTACAGCTTTCTGCGCAGTCCCTCGGGATTTGCGACAGGCGCGTCGGGTACTTCGATCTCCTCGGTAAATTCAGCCATGTCCTCATGACTTTCATCAAGAGCCTCGTCGAACATGCGCTTGATATTTTCGATAGATTCCTTATCCTGCTTCTTCACATTCCTTGCATTTTTCTTTGCGGACTCCTTGTCTCCGTCATCCGCAGGAACAAGCTTTGGCGGTTTTTGTTCATTCTTTGCGAACTGTTCCTTCAGCAAGGATTTTTTTCCGTCCTTTTTCTTTTTGGGGTTTTTCGCGGCGTTTTTATTTGCGTAATCGTCGTAGTCAAAAACGCCCTTCTTATCGTTGCTCATTGCCGTTTTCCTTTCATCGTATCTGTCCGCTTCCGTCGATAAGGTACTTTACCGAAGTAAGCTCGCGCAGTCCCATAGGACCTCTCGCGTGAAGCTTCTGGGTAGATATTCCTATCTCCGCGCCGAAGCCGAACATTCCGCCGTCGGTGAAACGCGTGGAAGCGTTTACATACACCGCAGCCGCGTCTATCTCGTTTTTGAATTTCTCCGCATTTGCAAGGCTGTTTGTTACAATACATTCGCTGTGTCCCGTGGTGTATTTTGAGATGTGAGCGATAGCCTCGTCAATGTCCTCAACCACCTTGACTGCTATTATATAGTCGCCGAACTCGGTGGCGTAATCCTCCTCCGTAGCGGGGACAACGCATTCTCCAAGTATAGCGGCAGTCTTTTCACAACCGCGTATCTCGACCTTATGCTCGTCCAGCCTTGCTTTTATCAACGGCAGAAGCTTATCCGCAACGTTTTTATGCACAAGCAGGGATTCTATAGCATTGCACACCGAAGGACGCTGTGTCTTGCCGTTGTCAACGATATTCACCGCCATATCAAAATCCGCCGATTCGTCAGCGTAAACGTGACAGTTTCCCACACCCGTCTCAATAACCGGAACAGTGGCGTTTTCCTTGACCGCGCGGATAAGTCCGCCGCCTCCGCGGGGGATAAGCACGTCGAGATAGTTATTGCACTTCATAAGCTGAGCGGCAGCGTCATGGGAAGTGTCCTCCACAAACTGAACAGCGTCCTTTGGCAAGCCGCTTTTTTCGACAGCATCTCTCATAATGTCGCAAAGGCATTTATTGGAATTGAAAGCCTCCCTGCCGCCGCGGAGAATAACCGTGTTTCCGGTTTTTAAGCACAACACAGCCGCGTCCACCGTAACGTTTGGACGGGACTCAAAAATTATCCCGATAGTACCGAGAGGAACGCGAATCTTTGTTATCCTTATTCCGTTGGGACGGAGCGAACCACTGTCCGCCGAACCTATGGGGTCGTCAAGCTTGATAACGTCCGCAACACCGGCGGCTATGCCTTTTATCCTGTCGGAAGTAAGCCTGAGTCTGTCCTGCATTGCAGCGGACATACCGTTTTTTTCGGCAGCTTCAAGGTCGATCTTATTTGCGGCAAGAATTTTATCGGTATTTTCCGTAAGAGCGGCTTCTATCGCCGCCAGAGCCTTATTTTTCTGTTCTGTGGAAGCGCAGCGCATAGCCTTTTCGCAGACTTTTGCCTTTGCGCCCAGTGTTTCGGCGTAATTCATAAAAATGGTTCCTTTCCGAATAACCTTTATATCGGCAATATTTGTATACATAATAATTATACCACAAAGACGGCAGTTGTCAAGGTTTGCAGACAAAAGCGCACGGAAATCAATTTCAGAAGATAAATTGATTTCCGTAACCGAATTTCCTTTGCTATGCGCACTATTTATTTGCTTGTGAAAACAGTACCAACGCCCTCGCCGTCAAAAAATTTATACAGCACATACGGATTTCGTCCATTGAGTATAGCCATATCTATACCTGCCTCCATGGCAAGCTCCGCGGCATGAATTTTGGTTATCATGCCTCCCGTACCGAGAGACGAACCCGCTCCGCCTGCAAGCGCACGGATATCATCGTTTATCTCATGAACTTCGGAGATAAGCTTTGCGTCGGGGTTGTCCTTTGGATTGCTGTCATAAAGTCCGTCGATATCGGACATAATGATAAGCATATCCGCATGACTGAAAATTCCCACATGAGCAGCAAGGCTGTCGTTTTCGCCGAATTCAAGCTCAAGCTCGTCGATAGCCACTGTGTCGTTTTCGTTCACGACGGGTATTACGTTATGGTTTATCAGCTTCTCAAATGTATTCTCAACGTTGTTTTTTCGCGGAGTATCCAGAATATTTCTTGTCAGCAAAATCTGTGCCACAGTAAGGTTGTACTCACCGAAAAGCTTGTCGTACATATACATCAGTTCGCACTGTCCAACTGCGGCGCACGCCTGCTTCATGGGAGTATCCTTGGGGCGTTCGGGCAGGTGCATCTTTGACATCCCCAGTCCTATCGCGCCAGAGGACACAAGAATAATTTCCTTTCCGCTGTTCTGGATATCCGATAACACCTTTACAAGCTTTTCCATTCTGCGGATATTCAGTCTGCCCGTTTTGTGGGTAAGGGTAGAAGTTCCGACTTTTACTACAATTCTTTTTTTCTCATTGATATCAAACATAACAAACGCCTCTCATTTAATCAGTAACAGTATTTACGGGATTTCCGCCGATATACGCCCGAAGGTTTTCAACAACAGTTTTCACAAGTCTCTCGCGGGTCTCCAGAGCCGCCCACGCCACATGGGGAGTGATAATACAGTTCTTCGCGCTTTGCAGCTTTCCCAGCGGACAGTCCGCTGACATCGGTTCTGTCTGAAGCACATCAAGAGCAGCGCCCGCTATCTTTCCCTCGTTAAGCGCGTCCGCAAGAGCCTGTTCGTCCACAACGTCCCCCCTGCTGGTGTTTATAACTATACAGGACGGTTTGCAGTACGCAAGATTTTCCCTGCCGATAAGTCCGCGCGTTTCGTCGGTAAGGGGACAATGTGCGGTGATAACGTTCGACTCGGAGAAAAGCTCCTTTATCCCCACAAACCTGACAGAACTGTCCTGCTTTGCAGTACGTGTGTTTACGATAACGTTCATGCCGAACGCTCTGGCAATTCCCGCAACACGTCTGCCGATGGAGCCGTATCCGATTATGCCGAGAGTCTTTCCCTCAAGCTCACATGTGGGGAAAACAAAGTCCGAAAAGGTCTCCGACCTTATCCAACCGCCCTCTCGGACGAACTCGCCGTACTCCGCAGTTCTGCTGAAAAAGTTAAGTATGAACGAGAAAACCTGCTGCGCAACCGCTCCCGTTGAATATGCGGGAACGTTGCATACGGTTATTCCCAGCTCGCGGCAGGTTTTAAGGTCTATGTTATTGTACCCCGTTGCGCACAGTCCGATATATTTGATATTGGGACACGCCCGCAAGATATCCTCGGTAAAAGGGGTCTTGTTGCAAAGTACAGCCTCCGCGTCACCAACGTTCTTCACGATCTTGTCAATTGGCGTAAGTCGGTACTCGGTAACATCACCTAAGCTGTACAACTCATCAAAGGAAACGTCTCCCCGTGAGACAGTTCCCGCTTCAAGTATCACTATTTTCATATCAGTTTCCGCTTTCTATACTTATTTCGTTGAATACTTTCAACAGATCATCAACCTTTGCGTTTTTCTTTTCCTCTCCCTTTATGTCCATAACGCAGCCGCCCTCGTGCATCATAACCAGCCGTGTGCCGTATTCAATGGCAAACCGCAGATTGTGGGTGACCATAAGGGTCGTAAGATTTTTCTCCTTTACTACCTTATCGGTTATCTGCATAAGAGTTTCCGAGGACTTGGGGTCAAGAGCCGCCGTGTGCTCGTCAAGGACAAGCAGATCAATATCTGTCATGGAGGCGATAATAAGAGCCGCCGCCTGCCTTTGTCCGCCGCTGAGGTTTCCCACTGGAACGTTTAGTCTGTTCTCCAGACCCATTCCGCAGGTCTCCAACAGGCTTTTGTAATAGTCCACCCGCTTTTTGTTCACCCCCGCGCCAAGTCCGAAGGGCTTGTTTTTATTGTCCGCAAGAGCCATATTTTCCAGTATGGTAAGGTTTCCGCAGGTGCCGAGTCTGGGGTCCTGCAAAACACGTCCGATAGTTTTTGCCCGCTTGTGCTCGGGGAGCTTTGTGATGTCCTCGCCCTTAAAAATAATAGTGCCGCTGTCGGGCTTTATCGTACCGCAGGCAAGGTTCAGCAGGGTGGTCTTGCCGCTGCCGTTTGAGCCGATTACCGCCGCAAATTCCCCCTTTTCAAGCTTAAAGGAAAAATTGTCGAAAAGGGTAGTTTCGTCCACCGTTCCCGCGTTAAAAATTTTTGTGATATTGTTTAGTTCAAGCATTTTTATTTGCTCCTTTCAAGCGGTTTATGTATTTGTAAATCGTCCGAAAAATCAGAATTTTCACTCTTAAACTATTTCTTAAAAAAATGGAAATCACAGCAATCACCGCCGTAACCAAGTGTCTTTGTTCGGCTAAATCCGATTTTATTCAAGCCCCCATAAGTTACATCGTCCACATCGCAAAACAGCCTGCATAACTCGGAACAGCCATGTTCAATACAGGCGCTCTGCCAAAGGCATTATGTAATGGTAATATCATAGAAGTTTATTCCGCATTTTTGAGTGCTTTCCTGCAAATCTGTCTCTTAAACACAA